>NZ_PNDJ01000045.1:0-41555 GCF_005887255.1 Pseudoalteromonas sp. S1609
ACTTTATTTATTTTATTATTAAATCTTTGAATTTATATGTTGTTTGTTTAATTGATATATGATATTATCTTTAAGATATCAGCTATCAGCTATCAGCTATCAGCTATCAGCTATCAGCTATCAGCTATCAGCTATCAAAATAATAAAGCGAGTAAATTTATGTTACTCGCTTTATTATTTGTAATTAGAAAAGATTTAATAAATGAGAAGAAACGGGCAAGTGCTTACAAAACTATTACGATGGTGAACTCATTCTCAAAGTAAAAGGCTTGTGGTTCGCTGGTAAAGCCATAATCACAAGGCATTATTCATGGAAGGTAGAAAAGGCATAACCTAAAGCTGAAACGAGTTAGCTAAAGCTCCCTATTATCTAATAAGAGCTAAAGCTATCATTGTTAAATAAAATTACAGTTAAATACAACATTTCAAATAGCTAAAGTTCTAAAATAAGCTTTAGCTCATATCAAACACCAATACGAAAACAATAAATACCTTTAGCTAGCTATCTGTCAGAATGGCAAGAAGGGTCTTACTTGGAGTTCTGTAAATAACTGTACTGAAAATAATTGTCTCTAGAGGAGAGGATGATTATTTGGTGGGAATACGCGCACTGTCGTTATATCGTGTGTGGTAGCATCTAGCCTAGAACTAATTCTTGGCTAGGGTATCAAACAGTACGCGCTTGGGAAATATATCAGTGACCATACGGTGATTTCAACTCTTTTTTCTTCAAAAGCCTCTCTACTGATTCTGAAGTTGATTTACTCCAATCAATAAACCAATTAGACTCATTAACAGTTAAGATAATATTCTCTAACTCAGTCTTCGTCACATCATCAAAACAAGAAAGTGCTTCGGCAGCTATTTTATTCTTCATTCTTATAGTCAAATAAGGGCACTTTAAAGAATCAAAAAATAGGTGCGCTAATTCAGAGTCATTAACAACTGTTAGATATTTATCTTTGAATTTTCTAACAATACAGTTAACAACTTTTTCCCTGGTGCTATTAAATGCCCTTTTATTTTGAATATAAAAAAGGCATGTCATTAAGCTAAAATAGTTAGGATTTAAGTTGTTATCATCATCCAAACCAATTATTTTTTCTATATCTTCGCTAAACAACTGATACTTAACATCAATATCCCTTATTGCAATAAGCAGATTCAGACATTCTATATCTTTCATAGTTTTTTTCTTTATGGAAGACCGAATAGAAAGGTATGACTCATCATAAATTTTCTTTTTAATTAGTTCAGTATTCGAACCACCAAGTAGTCCTGATATTCTATTAACAATAATTATAATTTGAGATATTAAATATGTACTTCTCACTCTAAAGTCCATAGAGTGAATAAAAAAAGACAATTCTATAATTATTAAGAGGAAGTTTGTAACCTTTTCGCATTGTTCTAATGAGTCTTTAAAATCAGAAACATGCTCATCAATTTCTGATACTTTAATTCTCGCTAAAGTAAAATAATAACCTGTTATACTTGAGTAAGAAATATCGTTGTTATATACAATGCATTTTATATCAGTAATAATTTGGTTAGCTATTTGATTATACCTATTCATAGGGGCTACAACCCCCTTAGTTCCTTTTTCTTCATCTAGGTAGCTAAATTTAGAAAACAAGTGTTCAATCTGTTTTTTATATTCTTGCTTAGCTATTGAAACGCCAGTAATAAACGGCACCTTAAAAAACTTATTCTTTGACTCGTTACAAAATAGTTTATATTTATCTAACTCATTAATAACTACATCGTATATAGTTTTTCTTATTACTTCATCATTATAGAAAAGAAAATAATCATCAACATACCTTTTAATAACATAATCACTTCCTTCTATTAAGCTGGCTTTTCTAGCTTTTAACTTTTTCTTGACCTCTGAGTCGATAGATTGAAGTAATATTTCTGCAAATATTCTTGAAAACTCAGGCCCAACTACAATTCCATGAGAGTCTCCAAAGTTTGCAATATTCATAGTCTCTTCAAATAACAGTTCGAAACTATGGAAGCCCTTAGCCTTGTGATAGCTTTCAGTATCACGGATAGACCTTGATAGTTGAAAAGTTGAAATAGAAGCAAAACATTTAGCAATATCGAACTTAAATAGATTATCAAACTTTTTTTCAATTCGATGAAATTGGTAAGAGTCATAAAACTTATAAAGAAAGCCTACATCTCTATACTCGTAAAATGTGCTTGCATAAACAGGTTCTTTATCACCATCAATACCTACTCCTTCATCTTTAAATTTTTCGTCAGGTTCCGCATCACTTTTTTTTTCTTTACTATAGTATGAATGAGCGATCTTACTTGGATACCTGAGTGAAAATGAGCTACGAGTACAGAGGTGAGTTATCAGTTGGTTATAATCTTTGTATAACGAGCATATTTTGATTTGAACACTTGGGTGAATTAAATACAAACTTCTTTCAGAATCAGAATCTTTTGTGATCCTGTATACTAATGGCTTTGTATCAACTTCTTCGCCACTAAAAAAATACTTTTTAGAAAGCGGTTCTCTCTTAATGAAGCGTTAGACTTTAAATTTTTATAAAAGCCCTCATTTGTTAAAATGAAGGGCACTTCATAGGGTAATACATCTGTCAATATTGCTCTGTTAAAGTCTCTTTTTTCTAAAGGGATTTTCATATTATTTCTTTTTTTTATGATTTTGGTGTTTCCAACAATGCTTAACGGCAACCATTTCTGTATTTGTTAATTTTAGAAACTTTCTTTCCGTAAACCCCTTTTTAAAGCATAAATTAAGTAATGCTTTTTTTTCATCGAGTGGTATTTTTGCTATTCGCCTACCAAAAAAGTTTCTGCTTTTAGTAAACAGAGACTTTCTTAAAAACTCATTAAACTCCTCAAAAACTCCGACTTTATTGACTAAGCGATTGCTATAGTACACCCCACCTTTCAAAACCCCACTTCTATTCTTACTTCCAGATATAGGGTAATTGCCAGAGAGAACATCTATCCTATTATAAAGTAACTTTCTGTGATGTTGAGCCAAAACCTTATCTGTGAACTTACCTCTGTCCAGAAGAGAATGGATAATTCTTGTCTTTATTTTTCTAATTTTGTCATCTGAAAGTGATACTGAAATCGATCTTTTTTTCTCGTAGCTACGAGCGGAAATTTGATATTTATAACCCAAGTAATCAAAGGAACGGGAAAAGCTATTTAGTTTTGAAATCTCTGGAACATTAAATTTAATAGTTTTATTATTCAAAGTTAAATCAAAGCTCTGTAAAATAGAGCTCAATTCATTAAATACATTTTCACAATCAACAGTTGTAAAAATAAAGATATCATCGACATATCTAACATAGTAATAAACCCCTGAGATCTCTCTAATTTTTGAATCTACTTTCCTCATATATATTTCTGACATGACAGGGCTAACCGCTAAACCTCTTGGGAGCCCATCATTGTTAAGAGTACTTAATTGCTTTAAAAAATTAATTGATTTTGATGATAAAAGCCGATCTGATTTGATTTTATCTAGCACTTTTTCATATGAAATTCTTTCATAAAATGATTTCACATCAGCTTTAATCACACCATAACTCGATGCCGTTTCTAAGATTCGTAAAACTTGCTCAGAAATGTCATCCCTATTAATAGTAACGATACGATACAACCTTTTCATATCCGCAGATATTTTTTTTATACAGTAGTGCTCTTCAGCCCCACCTGCATGAAAAACATCTTTAGAATTAATTTTTTTCTTATGGATATTATTTAAGGTAAAATTTGGGTCGTTTATAGCAATTGAGCATAGCTCAAGATTTGCTTTATATTCGTCTTTGTCTCTACCAAGTTCAAACTTAATTATTTCATTTTTTGTTGTGACTCTAAGTAAGGACTTTGAGGTGAAATCCTGTCTTAGCATGATAGATGCGATACCTGAATTATTTTTATAATTACTGACATAATAGTACTTAAAGAGATTATACTTATTATAAAATACGGGAACAGCTCAAGGTATTGCTTAAAATAGTAGTTAAAGTAAAAAGTAAAAACCTTCTTATTATTTATAGACAACTTTGCAATATGAAAATCTATCTCATCATGATTAGTCATATCTGTGATCAAACTTAAGTTATACTCATGCAAAAGTGATTCATACTTCTCTACATTCGAACCTCCTAATTCATATTCAAGTTCAACCTCTCTAGATATTTTATTAATTTTTATTGCTGAGGCTGTTATTTTTTCATATCGGACGTCAATTTTTGATGATGATATCGCCACAGACAATGCAAGTATTACTATCGAGCAGAATAAGGAAAAAACCCAAGCTTGAATACTTATTGAAGTAAATATTAAAGGGGTTATTTCTTTAACATCAAAAAACTTTTCCCCAATTGATATCATTATCAAAGAAAAAGAAATCGCTGATATAGAGAATAAAGACCACCAAGACTTCCTTGCTAACCTTTTACTTTGATTAAAACGAGCATAAGCAACAATTTTGGTGTCTTTCTTAAATTTTCCATAAAGCTCTTGTATCATCTTACTCCCTTATCTTTTTAATTAAATGATTAGCTATTCATTCCAACAGGATAATGCTTCAGAATAAATGATATATATCAAAAGATAGAATTATCATACCAGAATATTACTACTTCAATAAAAAGATTATCACTCACGAGGGATTTTACTTTAAGGCTTCAATAATTTTACGGTCACAGAATCGTAAAGGTTTAATTATATCGCTACATATGTGCTACATAGAAATTAAATAAGAAGGGAAAATAAATGTAAGCTATTGATTTTACTGGTAGCCCCTGCAGGAATCGAACCTGCAACTGCCCCTTAGGAGGGGGCCGTTATATCCATTTAACTAAGAGGCCACATCGAGCTTACAGCTTACAGCTTACAGCTTACAGCTTACAGCTTACAGCTTACAGCTTACAGCTTACAGCTTACAGCTTACAGCTTACAGCTTACAAAAATTATAACGGTATCTGGTTTTTTATATCAAGTATCAAAGTAAGTTAATTGCTTGATAAATATATATCTTCTTTATTTAATACGTAAAGCGGTATAAATGTTCGACTGCTGGCTGCAAGGCGTTTATTTTCAATATTTATCACGCGAGCGTTAATAACAACCCCATCTGCACGGTAAATTAATGTACCCGATAAAACATGGCTGGCTATATTCGTACCTGCAAGCTTGCGAGTGTTTCGGGTGAATGCAAAGTCGCCTTGTTCATTAACGGTAATTAAATTGGCTGTTTTAAAATCAACCGCGCTATAACCAAACTTTTGTAGCTGGTGTATAAAGGTTTCTGATAACTGATTACCTAACTGGCTTGCTGTAGTTAAACTTGCGTCTAAATCAACGAACGACGTGACTGCAATCGCTGCATCTTGCGGGGCTACTTGCATGGTGTCGGTTAAATCAAGTGCCATTTGCTCTACGTAGTTAACTAAACTTTTATGGTGCTTGTTTGGGTTAAACTGCGTTGTATCGGCGTATTGTTCTTGCTCGTCATTTTGCTGCATTTGCGCCATGATCTGGTTAAAATCAAGATTGCTTACCACTGTTTGCTCTGGCTCAGATTTGGCGGGCTCGGTCGCGGTCGACTCGCCCATTAAATTACAGCCTGAAAGTAATAGTGATAATGCACTTATACCAATTAAAGCAGAGCGCTTAACTAAGTTAACCATGGTAAACCTCACTTACTCGCTTGTTTAAGCATAATGCCATCAGCACTGTTACTGCTATTTAGCGCATCAATAACTGATTGCGGAATAAAGCCCTGTGCAGAGCCTACAACCGCTTTACTCGCTAAACCAACAATTCGTGCATTTACTAATATGCCGCCTTGGTGATTTACTAGCGTACCCGCTAATACGTAACTAAAGTTTTGTTCTTGGTTAAGCTCTAAGTAGTCGCGGCTAAAAACAAAATCGCCACCAGGGGTTACACGCATATAATCGGTGGTTTTAAAATCAATGACCGGCACACCAAAATTATGCAGTTCGTGCATAAAGCTCTCTGCTATTTGGTTACCTACTAAGTCAGCATTGTTGTAGTCACGGTCTAAAAAAACAAAGCTTGATACTGCCAATGGCGTTTTAGTATTTACGTACTGTAAGTTTTCAGCCATATCTTGCATGATGCCACGCACATAGTGATTAATATTTTTACGGGTTGGCGTATTTACTTGTTTGTTTTTATTCATCACTGCGGCTTTATTTTGATAAAGCGAATCTGTATTTGTTGGTGCAGCTACAGGGCGTTGCTCAAAAAACATAGGCGCATCGTCGGTAATTTGCGTGTCACTATGGTTTGTCATTTGTGAACAACCAAAGCCCAGTGGCAAACATAAAGTTAATAGTAGGCGTTTCATGTGTGCTCCTAATTAATATTCACTGCGGTAAATATAGTCACCGCGCTGCTGTATTTTTTCATTACTCCACATCACATTGATGGGAATTTCAGTACTTGCGGCAGATACAATCTGATTAGTTTGCATATTTACCATGCGAGCATTAACAATATAAGCATGTTCTTGACGGGTTAAAGTACCAGTGATCACAAAGTCAATAATCTGACGCTGCTTTAAGTTACTGGTGCTGCGGCTTAACACTGAATCAGCGCTCGCTGATAAGTTAAGCTGGTTTTCAAGCCGATATTCAACCGTGTTGTACCCTAACTGAGTAAATTGGGTTATTAAGCTTTCTTGAACTTGCTGACTAAGCCCTGAACCCTGCCCTTGAGCAATTTGTGAATCCAAAGCATTGGCTAAATAAAAGCTGCTGACCGCGATTGAAGCGGTGCTTTTAAAAGGCTCTTTGATATGGCTAAGCTGGGCGCTCAAGCTATTTACGTACTGGTTAAGCGTATAAGGTGCCATGACCGCTTTAGGCGCATCAGTGCTTATACTCGGCTTTGGCTGGGGTGTTAAGCTACAGCCCGCTAAATTTAATAATAGTAAGGGTAACAAAAGGCGCATAGTTGCCATCCTCTAAAAACATAATAGTTACAAAGCAATTATTATGCCTAATACCCTAGATGCATATTTATTTTAATGGCTGTTGGGTGTAATGGCTCACAATGCAATTGATTTGGCGCTGTTTAAGTTTATCGCAATCGGCAGCGGCATTCGCTTGATTTTGATAAGCCCCAAGCTTTAAACGGTAATAAGTCATGCCACTCACGTTAATAGTTTCTACATTAGCCACAAATTCGCCCTGAAATAACGAAGATGCACTGGCTTTTATTTGATTTAAACTTTGGCTAAGTCGCTCTTTGTCGGTAACGGCTGCAACTTGCAAGGCAAATAAGGCTTTAACGGCTTGTTTTTCGTCAGTTGTATTCGTTGCTACTTTAGCTTTTTGTGCAACTTTTGTGGGTGCTACCGTTTCAGCCGAAGCTTTAGCTGTTGATACTGCAGGCGTATTTGTTGATGCAGAGCCTTGTTTTGCCACTGCATTTAATTGGCTTATTAATAACTTTAAGTCTTGTTCAATCACTAATAAACGTTCAACACCTGCTTTGGCTGCTTGCCACTGCTGAGACGATGCTTTTAGCTGCGCCAACTCTTCCTCAGAAAGATTGGCACTCGCTTGCATTGGCTGAGGAGATTCTGCAGTTTTGGTGGTGCTGCATCCTGATATAAAAAGAGCAGCAATACAGGCAATTAGTATTGAGTAGCGTTTATATAAATTAGCATATTGCATGGTTAAACCTTATTGTTATTAGTGGCTAATAAGTTGTGCTTGGACTTGGCAGTTCAAGCCTTTTACTTTTAATTCTGCACATACTTGTTCAAGCTCCCCTTGCGCAGACTCGGCATAAGCGACGGCTAAAATATACCGTTTTTGTTTTTCGTCTTTAATATAAAAAGCATCACGCTTTGATTGCTCATTTAAATGACGTTTAATTAATTGATAATACGCTTTCATAATTGGTAATGATGAAAACCCGCCCGCATTAGCAATATACGCTGGAGTTTTTGTTTTTTCTTTAAGCTCAAAGTCAACGCCCATTACTACTTCACCTTGCGCTGGTAACTTAACCACCACCTGTTGCGTATCTTTTAAAGACTTACGTTGCTTAAATTCATCATCTATAACCGCTTTATATTCGCCAGGGCGTAAATCGGTAAACAAATAATAACCATCATAAGCAGCCTGCGTTTGTGCCACTTGCTTGCCTTGTTTGTCGAGTAATTTTACGGTAGCAAAAGGCTGTACTTCAGTGCTGCCTTGCTCATCTTGTTTGTAAACAGTTCCCTCTAATTCACTGCTGTTATTAAGCGGGATCTCCATATATTCAACAAAACCGGCACGAGGTGTAATTGAAAAGCCATCGTTGGCGGCAACTAAAAAAGGCTCACTAATACTACCTGGCTCTATCACTATGTCGGTGGTTCTATTTGCTGGCATTCCTTTAAGTATTGCTAAACCATTTTCGTTGGTTACAGCTCGGCGATAGTTTTGAACTCCTTTTACCTTAACGCCTTCAATTCCCTTTTCTCCGTCATCTTGAATATTGTTATTATTTGAATCAAGAAAGACTCTAACCATTAAAGTGCCAGAGTTTGCGAGGCTTCTTTTACTTAAAAAGTACTCGTCAGTGTTCGCATCAAAACCAATACTAAAGCGACTAAATAAACCTAGCCGCCAGTTATCATCATCGTCGTAACTCATTGTGCTATTTAAGCTAAAACTATCGCTTTGCCAATTTAGACCCAGTTCCATAGAAACTAAATCATTTATACGGGAGTTTCTTAGTGTGAATTCAGATTGTAAATTCTGAGATAAACTACGGCTTAATTCTGCTTGGTAGCCCAGTATAGTCGAACCGGAGTCTGCGCTATAGTCAACACTAAAACGAGTGTATGTTTTACCAAATCGATGTTGAAGACGCATGCTGCCAAGTGTTGTTGCATCATCTAAAGAATCAAATTTTCGCCAAATTAAGTTGTTACTAACAACGGTCCCACCTAAATTATACGATAAGGTATTATCAACACTTAGATATGAGTCGCTAAATTCTCTGCTGTTATATGCGAGCGTATTTTGATAGCTTAAGCTTCCAAACGATTTATCAAACAACTTTCCTGCCGTATATAATTGATAACTTTCAACTTTCGCTGTCTGCGAATCATCAGTTATCTTTTCATTGTTTTGAGACAGGCTTAACCGTACCGATTGACCAATTAACTCACCTCTAGCAGCTACCTCTAGCTTATCTTCATCGTTATTATTTTTTTCATAATCTAGATTAAGTAATACTTTATCAAATATACTTAGGTTCGAACCAAAAGCATAATTGTTAACATTATCACTCGAATTACTATTTAATATTGATGTACCAGCATAAACCGATAAATAATCAGTTATTCCCGTTTCATAACGGCCTGCTAGCTGCCAACCTTTACCTTGTGTCGAATAAAGTGACTGATTGAATAACTGTTCACCTTGCTCAGTAATTGACAACTCATAAAACGATTCATCTGCTGATAAACTATTACCATCTATAAAGTATTGCTCTGTTTTTCGCTCTACTTGCCCTTGTGGACCATAAAAAATCAGCTCAAAATTATTAGCGCCAAACAATAAATTAATATCTTCAAATAAATAACGCCCATCAGCTAAACTAAACTGCTGCGCTAGCAGTACATCATTACGGTATAACTCAACATCCCACCCTGGTTGAATAGCACCCGTTAAATTAATTTGATTACTATTAACCTGTTTAAAAAGTGGTTTGTTATCAACTTTTATTCCTCTGGCGTAACTACTATTAAATTGTTTACCGATTTGAGTTGCTAATACATCTCCAAATTGAACAGTTGTCGCATTTAAGGGACCTAATAACCGTGCATCTTTACTTTGACGGCTAAATGATAATCTTGAATCTGATAGTAAATCTTGTTTTCGCCCTGCAAAAAAATACTGAGCATTAAAATAGGCTAAGTCATTTGACCCTAATACAGAGTACCCTATCGCTGAATCCCTATTACTCTTGGTTGCACTAAGCTGCACATCAGCAAGAGGAGATGAAATTGCACTGTATGGACTGGCCTTCCAAGGTAATATTGCTTGCCGTGACTCTCTATTAGTTACAGTTTCTCGCTGCTCTCTTTCGCGTTTTAATTCTATAGGCAATTTGGTGGGGGAGCTTACATTTAGCTCAAGTGCTGAATATTCAATATCAATATCTAACGAAAACCACTGCGCTAGCAAGTTACTATCAACAAACATATCGCCGTTATCAGCATAAGCTTGTTGGCTGTTAAATGAATATCTAGCGCCGTTAATTTGTACTGTATTTGTATTTAGGTCTAGATAAAACTGATTATCTTCACGAATAAACCAGCCTTGAGCAATAAGGTCATCGCTATTTATATCTATAGCAAAATCCAGGCTTTCTGAAAAACTTAATAAATCTATTAATACACCGGTTTTACTTTTCACCCCGAGCATTTCACCTAGGTAATTTTTTTTCACGAACGATGAAAAAAATAATAACTCCCCTTCGGGGATGCCCTCACCTTGCTGCACATTAAGCTCAGGCTCTGTTCTTTCATTTACAGCTTGATCAGTGTTGTATTGCTGCCATTTTTTATCTATTTTTTTTATGCTAGCAAGAATGGCCTGAGTGTCAGGCTCTGCTGCTAATAAGGGGTCAATTGATAAAAAAATGATCAACAACCACTTTAAACGCTTAAAGTAATACATCGCCTATTTCAAATTACCGATAATTGCATTATTAATTGGCGCAACCTTTTCACTAAAAATAGTATCGCGATATTCTTTAAGCCCTGTATAAATGACCCGAATTTCGCCATCTTTCGGGATGTTTTGGTCTACAAAAATTGGTATCGTCGCCGTTGTTGTTTTTAGCTCAGGGTAAATACTAAAATCGTTTAACATAGCGATCTTTTTCTCTGTATCCGTTCCTTTTTGCTTAAAGAAAACTTCTAACTTGCCAAAAGAGCTAAAGCCCCCTTCTCGCTTAATTTCAATCTCAAGCGCTTTTTTTTCTGGACTGTGTATAAGCTGTAAATTGCTAATATTAACATTAGGTATTTCAGCGCCTTTACGCAAAATAACAGGAATAGTGTAACTTAATAGTAATTTCAAATTAATACCAAGTCTCTGTTGCTGGATTTGAGTTTCATTAGGGAGTGCTTTAAATGCTAGGTGAGATCGGTATTCCTGTTCTAGTAAACCTTTTGGCTTTCGAATAGCAAGCTTAACAATCTGCCTTTCTCCTGGCGCTAATCTAACTTGCGATGGGCTAATCCTAACCATATTTTTAAGTGAAGATGAACTTTCTTGATCAGCCGCTAAATTAGCATACCCTCCGCCAGCTAGTGCAACTTTGTCTTGCCACTCCAATCTATAAGTTTTTGCTTCATTAGAGTTATTAACAACAATGACTTTAGCAACACGCTGACGCTCATCAAAATTTACTCTTGTTGGGGAAATAAGTAAGTTTGCATAAGAATGGAAGCTAGTTAAGATAAAGCTTACTAAGATAAAAAAAGTTTTTATTATTGTCATTTTATCAACATCTCTAGTTGTCTAATAATTTAGCGTCACTTCAATTGTAGTATCAAAGATACCATCTTTATAAGTATTTCCGTCACCTGAGGTACTTAATTGCCCTCCTACTCTCAATAAAGCAGTTCCTGTGGTATCGGTTGTAATGGTCGCATTATAAATGAGTTGATTTAAAATCAGTGGCGCGCCACCAAAAATGTTATTTAGGGGCTGATCACTTACAAAGTCACTCACGTTTACCTGGATACGTGCAGGATATCCTTCAAGCAACAATTCGGCTGCATGGCCTTTTTCAAGTAAATATATCTTATTGGTTAAAGTATTTGTGTTACTGGGCAACAAGGTCATAGAGCTAACACTTTGGTTATCACTGATAACAATTTTACCAAAATTCAATTGCTCAAGCGGTGTAACTTGTGCGTATAAATCAGTAGTTAAAAAAGCTGCTAGTATGAGTAAAATTAATTTCATAAAGTAGCCTGCTTTATACAATAAAGCAGGCTTTGCCCATTAGTAATTTAATTCTAATGTAAACGTGCCACTGTATGATCCATCGATATAATCACTAGTTGCAGTAACCGCTGTTGTGGTTAATGTTGCACCAAAATTAAAAGTTGCTTCGCCAGCTGAATCGACCTGAATGGTCGTTGTAGCTGCACTGTTAGGCGTCGCACCAGTTAACACATAATACGTTGGAGTGCCCAAAGTAAATGCAGCAGTGCCCGCAGGTGCTGTATCAGGCGCAATCGCAGTTTCAGTCGGATTTGTAATGGTCAATGTACCAAAAGGAGACACACCTGAAATTGAGAATGAGGCTGGTGTACCTGCTACTAAAATTGCAATTTCAGCTGCGGTTGCATCTGTAGAAGCCGTTGTAGGAGCAGTAGCAGGGTTTGCGGCTAATACTAATGTTGCAGTCTCCGTCCCAGTTAAATCACCTGAAGCCCTGATTGTACCAAAATCTAGTGGTGCATCATTCGTAAAGGTGAATGCGTTTTGAACTGTAACACCCGCTTGAAAAGAAGCAGTTTCTGCAGCCGCACCGAAAGAAAGAACAGTCATTGATGCAGCTAACGCTGCTTTAGTAAATATTTTGTTCATAGTTTTCCCTTAGACATAAAGTATAAACCTGTTAGTCAGGTTATGTTAAGTATCGGCCAAAATCACTAAAAAGTTAGAAAATATTTACTTTATTTTGATTTATAATAACAGGATGAAAAAATAAGCGTAAAAAAACCTTAAACATCCTCTGAAAATGTCGCTAGGGTACACTTATTACCTATTTTGTAAAAAAACAAACACAACTGCGCCGCTTGCTGTTGATTTTTCAGCGGGCCTGCTACAACACTATAAAACGTTGTTGATTCCTTTTGTTGCTCATTAATGCGGTATTGTAAAATACTGTTTAACTGAGGGTATTGCTCTTTTAGTCGCTGTACTTGCCTTTTGGCTCCGTTAAAAACTAAATAACGTCCAATTTGTACACCGTAAATTGCTTTGTTTGTATTGATAGTGTTATCGGCTAAGGCAGTTTCTGAGGAGAGTTGTAAAGATTGCTTAGAGCCATATTCAACACGTTTTACCTTCTCTTTCAATGGCTCAGGTACGGTATCAATATCTGTTTGTGCAGAAAGAGCTTGAATCAGTAATGATAAGTCCTCTTCCATGGTGCTTAAACGCGCTATCTGCTCTTTGTTGTTATCCCATTGCTCTAAGTAAGGTTTTATATCTTTTTCACGCACAAGCTTGTCGCTTTGTGAGTCGGCGGGCATTAGCTGGTTGCTACAACCAGCTAATGCAAATGGTATTAGTAATATTATTAAACGAAGTTTCACTTTAAAGCACCTATTACAAAAAACGAGCTCTAGCTATTATGCAATAAAAGCGCCAAATAAATAATTTATAATCTAATTGGTTTGTCAGTGTAGTTACTCACAAAGCAATCAACTTTATAGAATTTAAATACCTCACAATCATCCTCAGCACTTTTAAAGTTAAAATACTCACCTAATTTTAATCGATAATAGGTTTTGTTATTAACTTTTGCTTTTTCAATGTTTGTCGTGATTTTATCCTTAAACAAAGGCGCTGCTTTTTTGTTAATGTGCTTCCACTCTTTAGCAACACTTTCTTCTGAATCAAGGGACGCTACCTGTAAGGCAAATACTTTTTTGTTTTTATCTACCATTGCCACTTTTGTTGCCATCGATATTTTAGAGGCAATCTTTTTGTTCACCCTAGAACTAATCGCTTTCACTGGCGAGCGAACAGTTCGTTTACTGTAGCTTTTTGAAGGAGCTGTAATTATTTTTGTAGGAACACTAGCATAGCGGCTGCTATATCGCTGATTTTTTAGAGCGTTCCTACCAGTCGGTTTTACATAACGGTTACTATATCTTTGTCTCGGTCGTTCAACGTTATCTGAGGTGCTTGCGTAGTTATTACCATGCCTGAGGTCTGGCGAGGTATTAGCCTTAATTGATGAGCGAGCATAGCGATTGCTAACAGCTTGGTTAGATTTCGCTATTGCTTTACTGTTAATAATATCTAAATTATCAACTAAATATGTAAGCTCACGTTCTAACTTTAATAGTCTCTCTATACCAGAACGTGCTTGTTGCCATTGCAAAGCGGCATCTTTTAGCTGTGCAAGTTCAACTGCGGTGATAGTTACATATTCGGGTAAATCTCTAACCCTTTCATTTGATGAGGTTTTATCAGGCGATATCGTACAGCCACTCCCTATTAACATAAGTAAAGCTATAACTAAATATCGGTGATACTTTACGCTGTATTCACACATTGATTGTTTCTCTTTCAACAGTTTCGACCGCTAAGTTGAGCCAATTTACAATTGGCCCAATAAAGCACGTTAACTACAAAACAACTTTAGTTAACATAAAGGTTACATTACAAACCCAGATCTGTCTGTATAACTGCAAAAATAGTTATAATTAAATGTCTGTAAAAGCGATTTTACAATCAAAAAAAGCGCCATGTAGGCGCTTTGAATAATGATAAGTTTATTTAAATTAATGTTTTAATAAAGGTTTTAAGCTCATCAGCAAATTCATCACGGCGCAAAGCAAATTCTATTGTCGCCTTCAAATAACCAACTTTACTACCACAGTCATGGCTTCGGCCTTTAATAGCATAAGCGTCTACTTTTTCATCTTGCATAAGCATCGCAATTGCATCAGTCAGCTGAATCTCATCACCTGCACCTTGTGGTGTTTTAGCTAATAATGGCCAAATATTTTTACTCAACACGTAACGACCAACCACAGCAAGGTTTGAAGGTGCCTCGTCAACAGGTGGTTTTTCTACCATGCTCTTAATGGGTGAGCTCTCACCTTGGTTTAACTCAACATCACCTAAATCAACAACACCAAATTTATCTACTTGATCTTTAGGTACTGGCTCAACCATAATTTGGCTGTGTTTACTTTGCTCAAAACGAGTGATCATTTCCGCTAAATTATCTTTTGTTAAATCACTTTCCACTTCATCGATAATAACGTCGGGTAAAATAACTACAAAAGGTTCATCCCCTATAATAGGGGCTGCACAGTTAATAGCGTGACCTAACCCTTTCGCCTCACCTTGACGCACATGAATAATCGTCACGTCCTTAGGGCAAATAGACTGTATTTCGGCAAGTAATTGCCGCTTTACACGTTTCTCTAACGTTGCCTCAAGCTCAAAGCTAGTATCGAAATGGTTTTCAATTGAGTTTTTACTCGAATGCGTTACTAACACTATCTCTTTAATGCCAGCGGCAACGGCTTCGCTAACAACGTATTGAATAAGTGGACGGTCTACAACTGGCAGCATTTCTTTTGGAATTGCTTTAGTGGCCGGCAACATTCGTGTTCCAAGGCCCGCTACAGGGATCACTGCTTTCATTATGCTCTCCTTATTTTTTAAACTGAAAATGGGTACTGAATCGCTTCATGGCATTGATAGCCAACCACCTCAAAGTCATCACGTGTTACCCATGTTTCAATGTCTTCGAGTGACTTAATCTCTGGGTTGATTTTTAATTGGGGAGAAGCAAATGGCTCACGCTTTAATTGCACATCTCGCATTAAATCGAGCTGATTTTCATAAATATGGGCATTGGTGATTTTATGGTATGCCTTACCCGCTTTATGGCCGGTAATTTGCGCAACTAACGCAAGTAATACAAAACATTGAATTTGGTTAAAATTAAGTCCTAGTGGAACATCACAACTGCGTTGATATGAGGTTAAATACAGAGTATCACCTAATAACGAAAAGGTATGTGTATGCATGCATGGGCGCAAGCAACCAAGTTCAAACTCACCGGGGTTATAAAATGTAATAATTTCGCCGCGATCATCTATGCCACTTTTTAAATTATTGATGACCTTTGCCAGTTGATCCAGTGTTGAACCATCAGGGCGTTGCCAGCCACGACCTTGAACGCCGTAAACGCGCCCCATATCGTCCTCACCTTTACGGTTAGGGTTATTGAGCCAAGCATTATTTTCATTGGCATTAGCATCCCATGTTTTACAGCCTATATTACGAAACTGCTCAGCACTGTCGTACCCTCTTAAATACCCTAACAACTCAGCAATAGCCGCTTTGTAATAGCTCTTTCGAGTAGTGATCATAGGAAACTGATTATTCGCCACATCGTATTCTAAATCAGCGTTTATAACCGTTAAACAACGTGTACCGGTGCGTTTATTTTCAACCCACTGTCCTTGGTCAACAATACGCTGACATAATTCTAAATATTGTTTCATCTAACTTCTTCTTTTAAACTTTTGACGCTGTTTGCGATTGTGGTTGTTTATAGGCCCAAATAAGTAAGCCTAACCCGCCAATGATCATAGGTAACGATAGGATTTGCCCCATTGAAATGAAGTCGGCAAATAACCCCAGTTGTGCATCTGGTTGGCGAAAATACTCAATACCAAACCTAAATACGCCGTAACCTAGTAAAAACAAACCCGACACACTTCCCGCAGGACGAGGACGCTTTATAAACCACAATAATATGACAAACAATACCAGCCCTTCAAAAAAAGCTTCATAAAGTTGTGATGGGTGGCGTGCAAGCGGGCCTCCAGTTGGAAATACCATTGCCCAAGGAACATCGGTAGTACGACCCCATAATTCGCCGTTAATAAAGTTACCTATACGCCCAGCAAGTAAACCAACAGGCACTAAAGGTGCTACAAAATCACCAACTTGCAATAACGACTTTTTACGCTTGTAAGCAAAAATAGCAATCGCAGTGATCACCCCCAGTGTGCCGCCATGAAACGACATGCCACCTTGATCGATTCTAAATAAATACAAGGGGTTTTCAATGAAGTAACTAAATTGATAAAACAGAACATATCCAACACGCCCACCTAATATAACGCCCAGCATGCCGTAAAAGAGTAAATCACTGACTTCGTCTTTAGTCCAACCCGACCCTGGTTTCTTCGCTTGACGATTAGCAAACCACATCGCAAACGCAAAACCAATTAAGTACATTAGCCCATACCAACGAACGCTAAGTGGTCCAACAGAAAATATTATTGGATCAATTTGAGGAAACTCCAGTGCCATAAAAATAAACCTTTAGCTAAAAACCATTTTAATAGCGATGAAAACCAGTAACATCGCGAAAACTTTCTTAATTGTATTCACAGGTAAGTAATGTGTTGCCTTAGCCCCTATAGGCGCTATAAACCATGAGGTAATAACAATCCCAAATAAAGCGGGTAAATATACAAACCCCATAAAACCATGCGTTAAGTCCGTTACATACCAACCAGCGCTGATGTAACCGATAGAGCCAAAAAAGGCAATTACAATACCACATGCAGCAGCGCAACCAATTGCCTTTTTAATATCAACCGAAAAATAATGCAACATAGGCACAAGTAATGCACCGCCACCAATGCCAATTAACCCAGACAGTGAGCCCATTACCGCACTAATACCTCCCAGTACGGGGCCTGCAGGTAAAGGGTGTTCTGCGTTCACTTTATTTCGAGCAGAAAGTACCATTCTCATCGCAATAAAAACCACACTGACCGCAAACACCGTTCTTAACATTTTCTCAGGGATAAAGCTGGCAGCAAAGCCACTAATTAATGCGCCAACGGCCACGCCCGACATAACCCAAGGTGCAATTTCCCAAGGCACATTATCATTTTTATGATGAGCTAACGCTGAAGAAGTGGAAGTAAATAAAATAGAGGCTAACGATGTTGCAATAGCGATAACTAACACATGATCGGCAGCGGCCACGTCAAAACTAAGTAACAAACTACTTAGCACTGGCACAATAATTAAACCACCGCCTATGCCTAGTAGCCCTGCTAAAAAACCAACAATGCAACCTAACAGCGCACAACTTGCAACTAGAAGTCCTAGTTCATACATAGTTATCTCTAATACATTTAATTATATGTATATTTTAATTGATTATATAAACAATTACAGCTCTATCATTTAGGTGTATAAAATAAATCACCTAGCTGATGCTCTATCATAAAATTACGGGTTAACCGTAGTACTTGTTTAGCGTTAGGCTGTGCCAAACAATCGCTCAGTAACTGTTCCATGTCGCTTACATTTAAGCGTCTTAGCACCCACTTCACTTTGTTTAGCGACGATAAGTTCATGCTTAAACGTCTATACCCCATAGCAATCAGTAATATTGCGCCCTCGGGGTCGCCACCAAGCTCACCACATAGACTAAAGGGCAATTCATAATGCTCACACTCGCTGGCAATATTATTTAATACACGCAATACCGCGGGGTGATAAGGGTTAAATAAATCGGCTACACGGGCATTTGCCCTATCTACGGCTAATAAATACTGAGTTAAGTCGTTACTACCTACTGAGCAAAAATCGACTTTTTTAGACCACTCTGGCAGCATAAATACACTTGAAGGTACCTCAAGCATGATGCCAATATCAGGCTTTTCTATAAGTTGCTCAGGAAATGCTTCACTTAACTCATAATAAGCTTGTTTAAATAGTGCCAGTGACTCTTCAACCTCATCAGTACCACTGATCATCGGCAGCATTATTTTTAAATTACCTAAGCCAATATTGGCTTTTAACATCGCTTTGAGCTGATCTAAAAAAAGCTCGGGATGGTCAAGGCTAATTCTAATACCACGCCATCCTAAAAATGGGTTTTCTTCAGTGATATTAAAATAATCTAAAACTTTGTCGCCACCAATATCTAACGTTCGCATAACAACGGGGTTAGGGTAATAGCTACTAAGTACTTCTCGATACCAGTTTTCTTGTTCTTGCTGCGAAGGAAACTGTCCCTTTTGCATAAACCATGCTTCGGTTCTGTAAAGACCAACACCATCACAAATATGGGCGCTATTTTGTTGAGTATTAAGCTCAAGCCCTGCATTAAGTAACAAACTAATATGCTCACCGTCTAACGTGATTGAAGGCAATGCTTGTTCTTCTAAAAAACGATTATTGAGTAAGTTATCTTGATGTTGTAATTCTGTATACTCATCAATAAGCATTTGCGAAGGCGAAATATATAAACGCCCAGCAAAAGCATCTAAAATCATTTCTTTGCTATCAAACTGCAATAGCGGTAAATCTTCGATACCCCAAATCGCCGGCACGCCCATAGCGCGGGTTAAAATAGAGGCATGGCTGTTGGCTGAACCATTAATGCTCACAACCCCAGCCAAACGCTCATTGGGTACCTCAGCTAACATAGCTGGTGTTAATGTATGCGCTATTAAAATGGTGTTTTCAGGGTAGTCTTTTATTGCATGCTCGGTATTCACTAAATGATGCAGCACCCGTAAACCAATGTCTTTAACATCAACCGCACGCTCTTTAATATAAGGGTCTTGCATTTCGTTAAACTGCGCAACTAAACGTTCAATCACAATTTTTAATGCACTTTTAGCACACCACCCTTCTTGTAATTGAGCCTCTACATTATGACCTAAACTTTTAGCATCTAATAATTGCTGATACACATCAAATACAGCCAACGCCTCTTGCGGTATGCTGTCGCTCAATGTCATCGATAAGGTGCTAAATTCTTTGCGCGTTGCAGCAACCGCTTGTGTAAATAAACGACGCTGTTCAATAACATCGTTATTCTTAGTAAGTTCTATAGACTTAAAATTAAGTTTAGGAATAACAACAAAAGCTTTACCAATACTTATACCTGGCGCGCTAGAAACCCCTTTTAATACTGATGTTTGATGGGATGACTCATCTTGGCGTAATACTTCTTTTATTTCGGCGTGGGCTAATTGCGAAGCTAACTGCGCAGAAAGCGTAATTAAAAACGACTCCTCATCTTGAGAAAATACCCGCGCCATTTTCTGTTGAACAACAATAACACCTAACACTTTTTTTTGATGAACAACAGGCACGGACAAAAAGGCGTTATAGCCTTCTTCATTAACTTCTGGGGAGAGTTTAAAACGAGGATGCGACTTGGCAAAGGCAATGTTAATTGCTTCTTCACGCTGAGCAACAAGCCCAACTAAACCCTCGGTAAAGCCAATTCTAAATTTGCCTACCGCATCAGGATTTAACCCTGATGAGGCCATCAGTACAAAGTTATCTTGGCTATAATCGGCAAAATAAATGGAGCAGCACTGGGTATTCATGGCATCTTTTACCATTTTCACAAAGCACACTAACGCGTCGTCTAAATTCGCTTGTTGCGAAACAGACTCAGCTATCGCTCTGAGTGTTGCCAGCATACACTGCTCCTTTTTATGTAAAACTACCTTTTATTTCGCCAGTGATCTTTTTGTTGCTCTCGCTTATTAAAGGGCATAGCAAAGGGAGCAAACTCTTTCATAACACGTCGATAAACGTCCCGTTTAAACGACACAACCTGTCTAACCGGATACCAATAACTTACCCATCGCCAATCATCAAATTCCGGATGATGAGTTTTCAGTAAGTTAACATCTTCATCTTTACAGCGCAGTTTTAGTAAAAACCATTTTTGTTTTTGCCCAATACACACCGGACTTGAATCCCGGCGGATTAATCGTTTGGGTAATTTATAGCGTAACCAATGTTTTGAGCTTGCAACTATTTCTACATCTTCTGGTCGCAAACCTACTTCTTCGTGTAATTCACGGTACATAGTTTGTTCTGGTGTTTCACCATCATCAACACCACCTTGGGGAAATTGCCAAGAATGTTGACCATAACGTCTGGCCCAAAACACTTGCCCCTGATTATTGCAAATCACAATTCCGACATTGGCACGAAAACCTTCGGCATCAATCACCTTAGTGCCTCATTTGTAAGTCGATTTTTTATGATTGTTCCACATTAGCTGCAATACGGCAAATACTATTACGTGCAAGCCTCGTTAACACCTTCGCTTAAGGCAAATTAATGGCGAAATCCATTGCATGTGAATAACAAACAACACAGCCATACGTAAATACATAAAAACCACACTGTTTGTGCTGGTTACTCACAGCTTGTGCATAACTTTTGTAAAACACGCTCATTTAGCAAACAAATCCACAATACAAGATCAAAAAAGTGATGTTCTCCACAGAATCTGTGGATAAACATGTTCATACATCTGTATTTATCCTTACAACAATTATAGACCTTAATTAAAACTGAACACCAAAAACAAAAAAAACAATGTAGTTCAGTTACTTAGTTAATTTTAGCGTTTTAAAGCAGTGCATAAAATTGCACCAATCACAGCACGTATAAAAATCAACCAACCGCTAAAGATATCCACTATCAAGCTAATTTGCTATCATGGCGTTGGTATTTATTCAACTAAATTAACAGTATGCAACCTTTAAAACCTCATTCAATTAATCAACTAATGCAACGTGTCAATAATATTGCAGGGCTCACACTTGGACAACTAGCACAGCAGTACCATTTTAAAACGCCAGATGATTTATTGCGTGAAAAAGGCTGGACAGGTCAACTGATTGAGTATGTATTAGGCGCAACCGCTGGTTCAAAACCGCTCCCCGACTTTGAAGATTTAGGCATAGAACTTAAAACACTGCCCATTTCATATAAAGGCAAACCATTAGAAACCACGTTTGTGTCGGTAACCCCGTTAATAAATGTAACCGGTACGACCTGGCACTCAAGTAATGTTCGAAAAAAGTTGAATCATGTTTTATGGCTACCTATTTTAGGCGAACGCGATATAGCACCGTTTGATAGAACCATTGGCAGTGGCTTTTTATGGCAACCTTCCCCCGCGCAAGATGCACAATTGCAGCGAGACTGGGAAGAACAAATGGAGCTTATAGCCCTTGGTAGAGTTGATGAAATTTCAGGTCATTTAGGGGATGTAATGCAAATACGCCCAAAAGCAGCCAATAGCCATATTGTTACCGATGCCATAGGCCCAAATGGGAAAATAATTAAAACCTTGCCGCGTGGTTTTTACTTAAAAACCAGTTTTACCGGCGAGATTTTAAAGCAGCAATTTCAGCTTTAATTGATGAAAAGTAACTAACGTTAGGCTTATTTAACGCCCGTAGCTCGATGCTCGTAGCCAGTTTCTTTGTCCTTTTTTGCTATTTTTTACAAAAAATCCCCGCATGGGCGGGGATTTATAAATCAAAGTTAAACATTTACCTTAACCGGAGTTAAAAATAAATATTACTGACCTTTAACTTCTTTTAAACCATTGTACGATGCTTTAGCGCCTAATTGCTCTTCAATACGTAGCAATTGGTTGTACTTAGCAACACGATCTGAACGGCTTAATGAACCCGTTTTAATTTGACCTGCAGCAGTACCTACTGCTAAATCAGCAATAGTTGCATCTTCAGTTTCACCAGAGCGGTGAGAAATAACCACTGTAAAACCTGCATCTTTTGCCATTTTGATTGCAGCTAACGTCTCTGTTAATGAACCAATTTGGTTAAATTTAATTAAGATTGAATTGGCAATACCGTTATCAATACCGCGTTTTAAAATCTTAGTATTGGTTACGAATAAGTCATCACCCACTAATTGAACTTTATCGCCCATTAGTTTGGTTTGGTGTGCAAAGCCATCCCAATCAGACTCATCTAAACCATCTTCGATTGATACAATTGGGTATTGCTCAGTTAAATCTTTTAAGAAGTGGTTAAACTCTTCAGATGTAAATTGCTTACCTTCACCTTTAAGGTCATAGATATTTGCTTCTTTGTTATAAAACTCAGAGGCCGCACAATCAAGTGCAAGGGTAATATCTTTACCAAGCTCATAACCGGCATTTGCAACTGCTACTTTAATGGCTGCAAGCGCTGCTTCGTTTGATGCAAGGTTTGGTGCAAAACCACCTTCGTCACCTACAGCTGTTGAATGGCCATCCGCTTTAAGTACCTTAGCTAGGCTATGAAATACTTCAGCACCCATACGCAATGCTTCACGGAAGTTAGTTGCACCTACTGGCTGAACCATAAATTCTTGAATATCTACTGAGTTATCAGCGTGCTCACCGCCGTTGATGATGTTCATCATTGGTAGTGGCATAGAGTAAACACCTGGCGTGCCATTTATGTCAGCAATGTGCTCGTATAGCTCTACTTTTTTAGATTGCGCAGCCGCTTTTGCGTTAGCAAGTGAAACCGCTAAAATAGCATTAGCACCTAGTTTTTCTTTGTTTTCAGTACCATCTAAATCAAGCATTACTTGGTCTACATCACTTTGAGCAAGTGCGTTTTGACCTTTTAGCGCTTCTGCAATTTCATTATTAATGAAGCCAACCGCTTTTAATACGCCTTTACCTAAGTAACGCGCTTTATCACCATCACGTAATTCTAATGCTTCGCGAGTTCCTGTAGATGCACCTGAAGGTGCAGCAGCACGGCCCCATGAACCATCAGCTAAATATACCTCAGCTTCAACAGTTGGGTTACCACGCGAGTCCATAATTTCACGACCGATTACTTTTACGATTTCTGACATCTTGATTCCTCTATATTCCCAAAATGGTGAGTGCGGCTAACCTGAGTTTGGCTAGCCTTAGAAACAAAAAAGGCCGCGCATCATGCACAGCCTTTTTATATTACGAAGACGCTTTTTGATAGGTATGAGCCGCAGCTACAAACCCTTCAAATAGCGGGTGACCATCACGTGGTGTTGAAGTGAATTCCGGGTGGAATTGCGCTGCAATAAACCAAGGGTGATCTTTATTCTCAATAATCTCTACTAGTTTTTTATCTTCAGATAAACCTGTAAAGCTCAAACCAGCTTGCTCAAGCTGTGCTACAAAGTTGTTGTTAACTTCATAACGGTGACGATGACGTTCAACAATCTCGTCGCTGCCATACACGCCATGCACCTTAGAGCCTGGTGTTAAATGACATTTTTGTGCGCCTAAACGCATAGTGCCACCTAAATCAGACTTTTCGTCACGTAGTTCAACATTACCTTCAGCATCTAACCACTCGGTAATTAAACCAACCACTGGTGACTCTGAATTTGCGTTAAATTCAGTTGAGTTTGCATCAACTAAACCAGCAACATTTCGTGCGTATTCAATAAGCGCAACCTGCATACCTAAACAAATACCTAGGTAAGGCACTTTGTTTTCACGGGCATATTTAGCCGCTAAGATCTTACCTTCAACACCACGACCACCAAAACCGCCCGGTACTAAAATAGCATCTAAACGAGAAAGTACATCAGTTCCTTTGGTTTCTATGTCTTGTGAATCAACGTATTGGATATTAATAGTTAAACGATTCTTCAGTCCCGCATGCTTTAATGCTTCGTTTACTGATTTGTATGCATCTGGTAATTCAATGTATTTACCTACCATACCAATTGTCACTTCACCCGTTGGGTTAGACTCTTGATACAATACTTGTTCCCACTCAGCTAAATCTGCTTCAGGCGCGTCTAAATGAAAACGACGACATACAAAGTTATCTAACTCTTGCGATTTTAATAACGCAGGGATTTTATAAATACTGTCTACATCAGGCAGTGAAATAACTGCTTTTTCTTCAACGTTTGTGAACAATGCAATTTTTGCACGCTCGTTATTTGGCAGCTTACGGTCTGAGCGACAAATAAGAATATCTGGTTGAATACCTACCGAGCGTAACTCTTTAACTGAGTGCTGAGTTGGTTTTGTTTTCACTTCACCGGCAGGGCCTAAGAATGGCACTAGCGTTAAGTGAATGAAAAGTGCGCGTTCACGACCAATTTCTGTACCCATTTGACGAATTGCTTCGATAAATGGTTGTGATTCAATATCGCCTACCGTACCACCAATTTCAACGATTGCTATATCATGGCCTTCTGCGCCATCATAAACACGTTGCTTAATGTCATTGGTAATATGAGGAATAACCTGAATAGTTGCGCCAAGATATTCACCACGTCTTTCACGACGCAGTACATCTTCATATACGCGCCCTTGCGTAAAGTTGTTACGGCTGGTCATTTTGGTGCGAATAAAACGTTCGTAGTGACCTAAATCAAGGTCCGTTTCTGCGCCGTCTTCGGTAACGTATACTTCACCGTGTTGAATTGGGCTCATTGTGCCTGGGTCAACGTTGATGTAAGGATCCAGCTTTAGAATGGTAACATCTAAGCCACGGGCTTCTAAAATAGCGGCCAATGATGCTGCTGCAATACCTTTACCCAACGAAGAAACAACTCCGCCAGTAACGAAGATAAATTTTGTACTCATGCGAACCCTAGAATATCAGGAATTAAAAGGAATATAATACCCAAACAAGTGATTTTGGAATATAAACAAGACGGGGCGAAATTGTACCAAAACATGGCTGAGCAATCCAGCTATAAATGGCAAATCTGTGCACAAAAAACAGACATTTTTTATGTCCCTATTTATTTAATTTTTTTTATCGCATCCCATGCCGCATCCATTTCCTCTAAAGACGCTGACTCAATACATTTACCCTGGGCAATTAAGTAATTTTGCACCTTTTCAAATCGTGCAGAAAACTTATCGTTGGCACTACGAAGCAATTGCTCTGGATCCCGTTTAACATGGCGCGCTACATTCACGGTAGCAAACAACAAATCACCTAGCTCTTCTGCTGTATGCGCTGAGTACGGGTTATGAGCTAAGGCTTCTTTCACCTCCTCAACTTCCTCACTCACTTTATCTATAGCGCCATGATAAGTAGGCCAATCAAAGCCTAAAGCAGCTACACGTTGTTGAATTTTTTTAGCTTTTGTTAAGCTAGGTAAACTGTTTGGTATATCTTGCCAAAGTGTTGAGCTTTTATCTTGGGGTCTAGTAGCACGCTCTTGTGCTTTTATTGCTTGCCATTGCGCAGCTAATTCGGCATCAGTTGTGGGTGTGTCTTGCGATGAAAATACATACGGATGACGGCGCACTAGCTTCTCATTTAACGTGTTTACCACATCGTTAAAATCAAATAATTGCTGCTCTTGCGCTAGTTGCGCATAAAACACGATTTGAAATAACAGATCACCTAGTTCACCTTTCAGTTCACTTAAATCGTCGCGCTCAATACAATCAGCCACTTCATAGGCTTCTTCAAGAGTGTGAGGTACGATTGACGCAAACGTTTGCTTGAGATCCCAAGGGCATCCGCCCTCAGGGTTTCTCAGTGTTTGCATTATTTCCAGCAGTTGGCTTAAAGCCTCATTGTTAGCCTGATTACTGCCCTCGTTTTGCACTGTGTACCCCTTCGATCTGATGTAGCTTAGACAGCACTTTATTAGTGCCCTGTAAGTCATGCACTTCAATTTGCATCACAAAAATAGCAGTTTGAGTGCTATCAACCGTGTTTACGTTCATATTGAGCACATTAACTTTTTCATTGGCAAGTGCAGAACTGATGTCACGAATTAAGCCAGAACGATCACTGGCTTCAATACGAATAGTTAAGGCGTAAGAGCTACTAATATCATCTGACCAACTCACTGAAATAACACGCTCGGGGTGCTTGTTTTTTAAATTACTAAACGAATCACAATCCTCTCGGTGCACCGCAATACCGCGTCCTTGAGTAATATAACCAATGATTTCATCACCAGGTACTGGGCGACAACAACGAGCAACATGGCTCATTAAACTGCCGACCCCATCCACTACAATACCGTTTTTATCACCAGTCACTTTACTAGGCGATTTGAAACGAATTACCGGCTCATGCTCTGTTCTGTCAGTAATAAAGTTAAGCATTTGGTTAAGACGAATATCGCCTGCGCCAATAGCGACCATTAAGTCATCAAGTTCTCTAAAATTAAAACGCTTTATAGCGGGGTCTAAATCTTTATAAGTTAGCTCTAATTTTTGTAACTCACTATCAAGAATCTCTTTACCCGCACTTAAATTTTTATCGCGGTCGAGCTGTTTAAACCAATGGTGAATTTTGGCTCTAGCGCGAGACGATTTAATGTAACCTAACGATGGATTTAACCAATCACGGCTTGGGTTTGGCTGCTTTTGGGTTAGTATTTCAACTTGGTCACCAGTGCTTAACTGATGAGTAAATGGCACTATTTTGCCAAATATTTTTGCGCCAATACATCGATGCCCTACATTGGAGTGAATGTAGTAAGCAAAATCAAGAGGCGTTGCTCCCAGTGGTAAGTCAAAAATATCGCCTCGAGGGGTAAACACATACACACGATCTTCAACCACTTGGTTTTTAAGCTCTTGTGCTAAATCGCTGCCATCAACCACTTCTTCTTGCCATTGCAGTAATTTACGCAACCAGCTAATTTTTTGCTCATAGCCTGAACCACGCCCTGGTAATGCGCCTTCTTTGTACATCCAATGCGCGGCGACACCCAGCTCTGCATCTTGATGCATGTCGTGCGTTCGTATTTGAATTTCAACGGTTTTACCCTCAGGACCAAACACAACCGTATGAATAGATTGATAGCCATTTTGTTTTGGGGTTGCAACGTAATCGTCAAACTCTTTATTTAAATGACGCCAATTAGTATGCACTATGCCTAGGGCGCCGTAGCAATCTTGTAATCGTTCAACCACAATTCGCATGGCGCGTATGTCAAACAGCTGATCAAACTCGTAGTTCTTTTTCGCCATTTTTTTGTAAATGCTGTAGATATGTTTTGGCCTGCCGTACACCTCAGCTTTAATACCCGCTTCATGGAGGCGTTGTTTGACCTGTTCAACCATATCAACCATATACGCTTCACGGGCAAGGCGCTTATCATCGAGTTGCTTAGCAATATTTTTATAAATATCGGGGTGCAAATAACGAAAAGCTAAATCCTCAAGCTCCCATTTTAATTGACCAATACCAAGACGATTCGCAAGTGGTGCAAATATATCAGCGGTCTCTTTGGCGGCAACTACTCGCTCTTCTTCTGCGGCATCTTTGACGTTGCGTAAATGGCAAACCTGTTCGGCTAATTTAATCACCACAGCGCGCACATCTTCCACCATAGCAAGCAGCATCCGGCGAATATTATCGACTTGCACAGTGCCGTTGCCTTGATGAGCTAAGGTACTTATGGTCGCCATTTGTGACACACCTGTAAGCAGTACTGCAACATGGTTGCCTAAATGCTCTTCTACCGCATCAATGCTCACTACATCATTTAAATAATAAGGGGTTAAATAGGCTGTGGCTAAAGAGTCAGCATCTAAATTTAGCTCAACTAAAATCTCTACCATTTCTATAGCGGTATTTTGTCGCTCGCTGTTATCGCACGTTTGGCAAAGCTGCTGCGCTTTGTTGAGTAAGCTAATTTTTTCCTGAGACAAATCAAGAGATTCTACGCGCGAAAAAAAGTCACCCGCTTTGTCATGTTGATGAGATTGACGTGTCGCTACCATAATGCGCTTTACCTCCGTTGAAATAACGCCATAGTTTCGATATGCCCCGTGTGAGGAAACATATTCATTAGCCCTATTTTATTCAGCTCAAAGCCGGCTTGCGAAATAATAGCGCTGTCACGGGCTAAAGTAACAGGGTCGCAAGAAACGTATAAAATCGCTTTAAACTGCGTTAATGGAAGCTGCTCTAAAACTGCCATCGCACCAGTGCGTGAAGGGTCAAGCACTAAAACATCTAATTCTTTATTAAACCACGGCGCTTTCTTAATGCTCGTGGTTAAATCAAAACAATGAAACTGGGTATTAGTAATAGAGTTAGTGTGCGCATTTTGTGTTGCTAATGCAACCGCCGAAGTCACGCCCTCAATTCCTGTTACTGTTTTAGCTTGTTTGGCTAGCACTAAAGAGAAGTTACCAATACCACAAAATAAATCCAGAACATTTTCATCACCTTGAAGTGCTAACCAGTTTGCAGCTTGAAGCAGCATCGCTTGATTTACACTCGCGTTAACCTGAATAAAGTTACTGAGCCCAAATTCAAACGTTATATTTAACTGCTCAAGTTTATAAAATGGCATAGCTAAATGTGAATGATCAATAGTATCACTGTCACTTTGCCACACTAATTGCCAATTATGAGCTATTACACTTTGCTCAACAAACGCCTTATCATGGGGTGAAATGGCTTTGGTATGGCGAATAACAATAAAATATTGTTCATCAGCGGCACATAACTGTAAATGACTAATGCTGTGCAGCGCCTTGTGTTGATTAATGACTTTATCAAAGACATTAAATACCTCGGCAAATGCGTCACTTAATACTGGGCACTGATTAATACTAACAATACTTTTAGAAGCATTTGCTCTGTAGCCTACCCGCATTTTTTTTGCAGCCTTATCGAACATAACAGCAATCCGAGCACTGCGTCGATAATGAGTTGCTTGGCTTAGCAGCGGAGCTTGCCAGTTTAAATCGGTTAATTTTGCAAACTTGGCAAATAATTGATTCACCGCTGCTTGCTTTTCAATTACCTGCTGTGTGGCATCTAAATGCTGTAGCTGGCAACCTCCACACTGGCTGTAATGCTCGCAAATAGGAACTGTGCGATATTCACTGGCTTTAATTATTTTAAGCGTATCAGCTTGGCTGTAACGTGCTTTATCATCAACTAACTTAGCTTTTACTCGCTCCCCAGGTAATGCTCCACTAACAAAACACACTTTATTATTGTACTTAGCAATACCACGGCCATGGTGATCCATTGCTGTAATATCGAGTTCAAGCGATTGCTGTTGTAGTGGTTTTTTCTTTGCTTTAAATATTTGTGCCATGAGGCATTACCTTAAAGGTTGATGAATTACGTCTCTACTTTGAGAATAGCTATGAGTATGTATATACTCACATTTAATAAAAATGATAATAATGCTCAGATTATGACCAAACTAGGCTTGCGCGATTCTGTTTTAACACTCACCCTGATCCCCACAGTGATCATTGGGCTATTACTAGGTGGTTATTTTACAATAAATCGTTACATTGAGCTTGATGAAATTTTATATCAACAAGGCACAACAATTTCTGAGCCTTTAGCGATTGCTCTTGAACAACCTTTACTGGAAAAAAATAAAAAACTACTTAACCGTGTTATTCGTTATACACATAACAAACACTCACCAGCGGTCAAATCAATTGCTATTTTTAATGATAACAACCAACTTATTATAACCAGTAATTATCATCGCTCGTTCGATACCTTAATTGAGCAAACGCAAATTGACAGTTTTAAAGCCACACATGTTCAGCAAACTGAAGAGTTAGTGACTTTTTTTACCCCTATCATTAACCATACAACACCCAATAGCGACTGGAATACTTCTGAGTTTCAGACCACATTAGGTACCGTGGTGATCCAACTTAATCGCGACAAAGCTGTTATTGGCCAGCAACGCGCATTATTAGTCAGCGGTATTATTATTATTCTCGCCTTAGTATTAGCTGCTATTTTAGCACTAAAACTTAGCCGTATGTTTATGACACCGCTAAATAAGTTAGTACTTGCTACCGACAGGTTAATTGAAGGTAAAAGACAAACAGGCTTAACTGAGCCCATGAATGGTGAGTTTGAACTATTGCGTGAAGGACTCAATACCATATCCCACTCTATGGTGATGCAAAAAGATGAAATGCAAAAAAATATTGATCAAGCAACTAGTGATTACCGCGAAACGCTTGAGCAATACGAAACACAAAATATACAGCTCACTATGGCTAAAAAAGAAGCCCAAGATGCTAACCGCGTTAAGTCTGACTTTTTAGCAAAAATGAGTCATGAATTACGCACACCACTTAATGGGGTTATTGGCTTTACTCGCCAGCTTTATAAAACACCGCTAAATAAAAACCAAAAAGATTACCTTGATACCATTGAGCTTTCAGCAAACAGCTTACTGACCATTATTAGCGATATATTGGACTTCTCCAAATTAGAAGCGGGTGCTATGGAGCTAGAGTCAATTCAATTTCAATTACGCGATAGCGTAAACGAAGTGATGACATTACTGGCACCTAGCGCTCACGACAAACAACTTGAGCTTTCTATTTATATAAATCCTCAGGTGCCCGATCACTTAACCGGCGACCCCACTCGATTTAAACAAGTGCTTATTAACTTGTTAAGTAACGCGATAAAATTTACTGAAAAAGGCGCTATTAAAGTCGATATTAGCCATCGTTTATTAGATGAGGAGCAAACTTCCATTTTAGTGTCGGTTGCTGACACCGGGGTGGGTATTCCTGCCGATAAACAAGACGCGTTATTTACCGCCTTTGGCCAAGCCGACTCTAGTATTACCCGTAAATTTGGTGGCACTGGCTTAGGGCTTATTATTACTAAACATATTGTTGAAGCAATGAATGGCCGTATTACTTTAAATTCAGCTCCAGGCAGTGGCACATGCTTTACCTTTAATGGCGTATTTAGATTACCAAATCATGTATTTATCAACGATTTGCCTACCCAATCATTAATTGGTAAACGTGTGCTTTACCTAGAGCCACATAAGCATACTCATCATGCCGTTGTTTCATTATTACAAGAGTGGAAAATTAGCGTCACTCGATGTCATAGCGAAAGTGAATTTTTAGAGTGTATCGAGAAATCAGAGATTAATTTTGATATATGCCTTATTGGTCACATGGCATCAGTTGATGATATGCAGCGCTTAAAAAGCTATGTAAAAGCGGTTAGAGAATCAACCGATTATTTATATTTAATGCTTAATACTGTATCGCACAATATGCGTGAAGCTTTTATAGGCAGCGGTGCAGATGCCTGTTTAAGTAAACCGCTCAACCATCGTAAATTATGTGAGTTATTAGCCGCACCCTATCGACTTGATCACCCGGCGCATAACATAGATCAGCATGAACAAACTCTACTGCCATTAAAAGTATTAGTGGTAGATGATAACGACGCTAATTTAAAATTAATATACACCCTACTAAACGAACAGGTGGAATTGATTGATACTGCCCATAATGGTTCACAAGCTTATAGCCTAAGTAAAAGTCATAAATATGATGTGATTTTTATGGATATTCAAATGCCGATAATGGATGGCATTACAGCCTGTAAACTCATTAAAGAGTCATCTTTAAATGAAGATACACCTATTATTGCCGTAACTGCGCATGCACTCAATAGTGAAAAAGAACAATTATTAAAAGATGGTTTTGAAGGCTATTTAACCAAGCCAATTGACGAAGATATGCTCAATCAAGTTATTTGCGATCATAGCCCGCAATTACCTGTAAGCCGTGATAAGTCAAAAAACACATTTGAACATAGCACAGCGCCTTTTAATAGCACTCGGCTTGATTGGGCGTTGGCGCTGCAACGTGCTGGCGGTAAACCTGAATTAGCCAATGAAATGCTCAACATGCTGTTATTAAGCGTGCCCGAAACCCTAAACTTATTAAATCAAGCAATAGTCAGCAATGACTGCCCTCAAGTACTCAGCGTGATCCATAAATTTCATGGAGCGTGTTGCTATACTGGTGTACCAAAATTAAAAACATTGGCGGAAACGATCGAAACGTCACTAAAAAATGAGTGCGTACTTGATAATATAGAGCCCGAACTGTTTGAACTTCAAGACGAGCTGGAAAACTTACTTGTTGATGCCAACATTGATAACAACAATAAAAAAGACGAGCTGTAGCTCGTCTTGTCTATTGTTATTTACAATTCTAAGCGCGGGCTTCAAGCATTAAGCGTTTCATATCACGCACCGCTTTATCTAAGCCATCAATCGCTGCACGGGCAATAATAGCGTGACCAATATTAAGCTCGTAAATCTCTGGCATCGCTGCAATTGGCTTCACGTTGTGGTAGTGCAAACCATGGCCGGCATTAACAATTAAGCCAATACTCGCTGCATACTTAACGCCTTGGCGGATGTGTTCAAGCTCTTTTGCTGTATCTTCATCGTTGGTGGCATCGGCATAGGCTCCGGTATGAATTTCAACATAAGGCGCACCACAGGCTTTTGCCGCGTCTAACTGCGCTTTATCGGCATCTATAAACAATGACACTTTAATACCGGCTTGCGTTAGAGTTTTAGTCGCTGCGGCTATTTTATCAATATTACCCGCTACATCTAAGCCGCCTTCGGTAGTAAGCTCTTCACGTTTTTCAGGTACTAAGCATACATATTCAGGTTTAACCTCAAGTGCAATCGCAATCATTTCATCGGTTACTGCGGTTTCAAGGTTCATGCGTGTTTGAATGGTTTTAGCCATCACATACACATCGCGGTCTTGAATGTGTCTGCGGTCTTCGCGTAAATGAATCGTAATACCATCAGCACCGGCATGCTCTGCAACACTGGCTGCATGGGCTGGATCAGGGTAAGAAGTACCTCGAGCTTGGCGAAGCGTTGCAATATGATCTACATTCACGCCTAGAAGAATATCTTTCATGTTTGTACCTGTGAAATTTGTTTATTGAGAGCTAATAAATAACTCACGACTTTTTAATGGCTTATTGCCCAATAATGGCTTTAATAAATAACGACTTAATTGCTTTGCCATATATAACACATCCGCTTGGCTAAAGTCATGATTTGCTATGGCATTAAGTTGTGAACCGGTAAATCCAGAACGCGTGTCATGTTGCACTGAAAACCCTACTTCTGCGAAGTAACTATACGTTTGTGCCTCGTCAATTGGCTCACCGTCCGCATCAAAACTAAAATCGACTCCATACCCTAGCAGCTCTAATAATTGAAATTCATAAGAGCGCAGCACTGCTTGCATGTCAGTACCACTATTAAGATTTTCTAGGTGTGTATTATAAAGTTGAAAAACTTGATCAATGGGCTCATTAATCGGCACAATGCGATTAGTTAGCTCATTTAAATAAAAGCCACAATAAAGCTTATCACCAGTTAGAAATAACGGGTTGCCGTAGAGCTCAAATTTATTAATATATTTTAAATCGTATTTGCCATTGTAATGGACGAGTAAGGATTGAAATGGTTGCAATTGAGCTTTATGTTTAGTGGCCTGGCGGCCACTAACTCGAGCGAGCATTCTAAGCTGGCCAACGCCTTCTACCAGCATATCTAACATTACTTGCGAGTCACTATAAGGACGTCGATGTAATAAATAGGCTTTGTAAAAGTCGCTGTCCATATTAGGCTATTCGATACTTATTAATCTTCACCGTAGCCTAAGCTTCTTAAGGCACGTTCATCGTCAGCCCAGCCCGATTTTACTTTAACCCATAGTTCTAAAAATACTTTATTTTCAAGCATTTCTTCTAGGTCTTTACGCGCTTCACGGCCGATCACTTTTAGCTTTTCGCCTTTGTTACCGATAACCATGCGCTTTTGCGTTTCACGCTCAACCAAAATAAGGCCATTGATGTGCCAAACGCCGTTTTCTTGCCATTTAAACTGTTCTATTTCCACAGTCACTGAGTAAGGTAGTTCCTCACCCATAAAGCGCATAAGCTTTTCACGGATCACTTCAGCAGCCATAAAGCGCATTGAGCGGTCGGTAACGTAGTCATCCGGAAAATAAAATTCGCACGGCGGTAAACGTTTAGTTACTTCTTCTTTGATCAGGTTAATGTTTTTACCCTGAGTCGCAGAGACAGGCATAATGCCTATAAAGTCAAACTTATCGCCTAAGAATTTCATGTGTGGCAGTACAAGGTCACGATCTTTCACTTGGTCAATTTTGTTAATAACTAACAATACCGGCTTGCCACTTTGGCTCACTTTGTTTAGTACCATCTCGTCATCGGCATTCCAATGGGTGCCTTCAACAACAAAAATAATCAGTTCAACATCGCCAATTGAGCTCGACGCTGCGCGGTTCATTAAACGGTTAATGGCGCGCTTTTCTTCAACATGCAGACCTGGGGTATCTACGTACACCGCTTGGTGTTTACCCTCGGTATGAATACCCATAATACGATGGCGCGTGGTTTGTGGCTTACGTGAGGTAATACTGACTTTTTGCTCAATAATCTCATTAAGCAAGGTTGATTTACCCACATTAGGACGGCCAACAATCGCAACCATGCCACAAAATGTGTCTATTTCGCCTTCATGAGGCTGTATTAAGGTATCAAGATTCATTTTTAAGTATCTTCAATGCTTTTTCGGCCGCTTTTTGTTCGGCTTTACGCCTTGAGCTGCCAACAGAAATAATGCTATCCATTCCATCAACGATACATTCAACCGTGAATGTTTGATTGTGTGCCTGACCTTTAGTGTCTACTACAGTATAGCCAGGTAATGATAGCTTACGAGCTTGCAAATACTCTTGCAGCAGGGTCTTAGGATCTTTTTGGTTAAGCCCTGGTGAAATAGCATCTAAACGTGATTCATACCACGCTAAAATAAGCTCGCCGCAACGATCAATGTCTGAATCTAAAAATACAGCGCCAATTATAGCTTCCACTGCATCTGCTAGGGTCGACTCGCGTCTAAACCCGCCACTTTTTAGCTCGCCAGGGCCTAAACGCAGGTAATCACCTAGCTCAAACTCAAGGCCAAATTCAGCTAACGTCTGGCCGCGAACTAAAGTCGAACGCATGCGGCTTAAATCGCCTTCACGTGCTTTAGGAAATTTAGCGTACAAGGCATTGGCAATTACAAAGCTCAAAATCGAGTCGCCCAAAAATTCGAGTCGCTCGTTGTGTTGACCTTTGTGGCTGCGGTGCGTCATTGCTTGCTCAAGTAGGCCTTGATCAGCAAATGTGTAGCCAATTCTTTTGTATAACTCTGTTACATTTTTTTTCATTGTTACTGAATATTACCTAGGCGTTCAAAACGAACACCAGTTGGAACCCATCCTGGTAAAATGTCATCTGGGCCATTATCAAATTCAAAACTCATCCATATAAAGACAGCTTTACCCACCAAGTTTTCTTTTGGTACAAAGCCCCAAAAGCGACTATCTTGGCTGTTATCGCGATTGTCACCCATCATAAAGTAATGATCAGCAGGCACCACCCATTCATCTGCAGGAGTGCCCAATTGCTGGTAGTAACGCCCTTTACGTTCAGGCGATTTTGGGTTGATTAAAATATCATGGCTAGAGGTCGTTAAATCTTCATTTAAACGCGCTAAAGCCATTGGGCCTTGCATAAATTCATCATCATTAATTAATTTAAAATCAATTTTATTGAATTCGTTGCAAAGAAGCGCGCCTTTTTGAACTTCGCCTTCTTCACATTTTGGTTGAATATATAAACGCTTATCGCGATAAACAATTTTATCGCCAGGTAAGCCTATAGCGCGTTTAATATAATCAACTCTTTCATCTAATGGGTATTTAAAAACAACAATATCGCCACGCTCTGGTTCGCTCACATCCACTAACTGGCTACGCCATACTGGGTCTTTAATTCCATAAGAATACTTTTGCACTAAAATAAAATCGCCTACTAATAAGGTTGGCATCATCGAACCCGATGGGATCTGAAACGGCTCAAAAATAAACGATCTAAAAATAGTGATAGCAGCAATCATCGGAAAAATCGACTTTGCTGTTTCAGTAATGACTGGCTCAGGCGCAATCAATGCTGCGGTTTCTTCATCAAGTTGGCCACCGGCAGAAGTCTGTGCAAGTGCCAAACGTTCTTGCCTTTTAGGGGCAAACATTAAGTGATCTATTAACCATATTAGGCCTGAGCCTAAGGTTAATAACACCAATAAAACTGAAAAGTAGCCAGCCATTTATTATCCCTTTATTTTTTATTTACCAACTTTTAAAATGGCTAAGAACGCTTCTTGAGGCACTTCAACGTTACCAAGTTGCTTCATTCGCTTTTTACCATCTTTTTGTTTTTGAAGTAATTTTTTCTTACGACTCACGTCACCACCGTAACACTTCGCGATTACGTTTTTACGAAGCTGCTTCACGGTTGTGCGCGCGATTACATGCTGACCAATTGCTGCTTGAATCGCAATATCAAACATTTGACGTGGTATAAGCTCTTTTAGCGCATCAGCAAGCTGACGACCACGAGACTGCGCGCTATCGCGGTGTACAATAATAGCTAGAGCATCAACACGCTCGCTATTGATGAGTATATCTACACGAACCATGTCTGAGGTTTGGAAGTGCTTAAAGTTATAATCAAGCGACGCAAAGCCACGACTGGTTGATTTTAACTTATCAAAGAAATCCATTACCACTTCAGCCATTGGCAGTTCGTACGTTACTGCAACTTGCTTACCATGGTAGCTCATTTTAGTTTGCATACCGCGCTTATCAACACATAAAGTGATTACGCTACCTAAGTACTCTTGCGGTACTAAAATATTAGCTTCTACTACTGGCTCACGTATTTCTAAAATATCGTTTACAGCTGGTAGGTCAGACGGGTTATCTATTTGTGTAGTGCCCTCTTTAGTCACTACCTCATAAATAACCGTTGGTGCTGTGGTGATTAAATCAATGTCGTATTCACGCTCTAAACGCTCTTGAATAATTTCCATGTGCAGCATACCTAAGAAGCCACAACGGAAACCAAACCCTAATGCGGTTGAGTTTTCTGGTTCAAAGAATAACGACGCATCGTTTAAGCTTAGTTTGTTAAGTGCATCGCGGAATGACTCGTAATCATCCGACGCAATTGGGAACATACCCGCATAAACTTGTGGTTTAATTTTTTGAAAACCGGGTAAGCGCTCTGGTGCCGCATTTTTTTGATGAGTAATGGTATCGCCCACCGGTGCACCGTGTATTTCTTTAATACCTGCAATAACAAACCCTACTTCACCGGTACGTAAAATACCGGTGTTAGTTTGTTTAGGCGTAAAAATCCCCACATGATCTGCGGTATGTACGTTCTCGTTTGACATGATTTTAATTTTGTCGCCCGCGCGAAGTTCGCCATGTTTGATACGCACTAGCGATACAACGCCTTGGTACGGGTCAAACCAAGAATCGATAATTAGCGCTTGTAATGGCTCGTCTTTTTCACCAACGGGTGGCGGTACATCTTTAACGATCATTTCAAGTACTTCGGCAATACCCACACCTGTTTTAGCACTACATTGCACGGCATCAAGGGCATCAATACCAATGATGTCTTCAATTTCTTCGGCTACACGTAATGGGTCAGCTTGCGGTAAATCAATTTTATTTAGAACCGGTATAACTTCTAAGTCCATTTCGATGGCGGTATAACAGTTAGCTAATGTTTGTGCTTCAACACCTTGGCCAGCATCAACAACCAATAATGCGCCTTCACAGGCAGCTAGTGAGCGTGATACTTCATAAGTAAAGTCAACATGACCAGGAGTGTCGATAAAGTTGAGCTGGTAGGTTTCACCATCGTTTGCCTTGTAGTTTAACGTTACACTTTGCGCCTTGATGGTAATGCCACGTTCACGTTCAATATCCATTGAATCCAGAACCTGCTTCTGCATTTCACGGTCGGTTAAACCACCACAAACTTGGATCAAACGGTCAGAAAGGGTCGATTTACCATGGTCAATGTGGGCGATGATCGAAAAATTACGGATATGCTTCATAAACTGGATTCTAAACTTCTATTTTAAGGACTAAGGTCGCATGCCTAAATAACTTGAAAATACTTGCTGTGCATTTTCAAGTTACTGTGGCATAAAAACGCAATTTTACATTTAATTGGCGTCAATCACCATCTATTTGAGTTAAAGGAAGGCTAATTGGATGAATTTTTATCACTTTAATCTCATGTCTAAGTGATTTCACCCATGTTTTAGCAATTAAGAAGCCGGTGATGCCACCTAATATCGCAGCTAAAATTTGCCAGCCTTCGGCTAATTGTATTAATTCACTAGCCAATAAGGCGAATATTAAACTTAAAAATAAGGGCAGCATGTAAACGGCAAAGGCATGTTTTACAACATGGCTATCATCCAGTGACAAGGTCACTTTTTGCCCCACCTCTAATTGCGTTTCAAATTTGTAGGGCAAGGTTTTTTTGGCAGTACCAAATAACTTACTAAACACTTGAGAGCCACAACGTCCATTACAGCCTTCACATGCCTGTTTTTGTTGGGCTTCTAAATGCGCAACGTGGCCACTAAGGGCCACGACGGTTAACGTTTGTTCTATCATTTATAACGCCCGTGAAACAGACTCAGCAATCGCTTTGGCGCTCATGGTTGGTATATTCCCCACCACAGACACATCAAAATTTCCGCCGTTGTGCACATAAATAGTGGTGGCTCCTGAGGTCAGAGCTCCGCTTAAACGCTTACCTGGTAGTGGCCGTTGTATAAATACTGAGACCTCAACAAATCCATCAGAGAATAAATAGTAATCTGTTAATTCATTGTTTAAGTCGAGCTTATGTCTATCGGACTTGAGTAATTCAAACCCTTCAGGTAGCCATCCAATAGTCCAATTCATAGCATTTGCTTTGCTTTGTTCATCAATTGAATTAGCGGGTAATGGTGTTGGAAAATTACGATTAAGTACTTCTAATAATAAGCTTGCCGGTTGCTCAGTTACGCTAATGTGGGTAAGTTGTAATTGCTCTAGCGCTTCGCCTTGGTGATTCACATAGGCGGCTTTCAACAATAAAGACGACTCAGTATCAATCCAAATCCAATAGTTATATTTGTCATCGTTTTTAGATTCAATTCGAACCAGCTGAGCAGGACGCCCCGCAATACGGCCTTTACCACCAAGCACAAAATCATAATGCGCACTTAAGCGGTTAATATCTTTAAATAAGACTTCTGGGATGGGGCCTGCAATCGAGTCAGTTGTTAACGAGTAAGGTTCTGATTGTGGCTCAAAGTAGGTAACTTGATCGTCAATGCGGATCATTTCAAGGCCTGCACCATTAAGCAAACTTAAATGCTCTAGCTCTATATCACCTTGTTTAGCATGCACCCAGCGGTAGGGCTCCATACTTTTACCCTTAACAACAACAAAAGAGGCGTCGAAATTACGAGTGTGAACTGCACTTGCCATTTCAAGCAGTAAATCTTTAGCAGGGTTTGTGTCATTGGCAAAAGTATTAAAACTCAGCACCAATGACATAATAAAAGTAATTACTTTCATCTAATTAGTTTTTTTCCTCTGGGGATGTTTCATCTGTTTTAGCTGTTTTAGCTGTTTTTAACGAATGAGCCACTCGCGCTTGACGTTGATGTTCAAGTACTAATGCGCCAATGCGTTGCTGCTGAAGCTCTCGTAAACCTTGCTCTGCGTTATCAAGTGCAGGTGCTGATGAGTAGCTTACAGGCGACGCCATGCCGGTTAACGGCGTGGTTTGCAATAAAGGAATTTCGTTTTGCACAGCATCTTCACCTTGCGGTAAGGTGTTCACGCCAACGATAGTAAACATTGCTACGCTCGCAGCAATTGCTAGTTGGGCAACCGGTTTACGCCAATTAAACGCCACTACTTTATTACCTGTTTCGGTATTAGAAGCGGTAGCCACATTGTGAGACTGGCTAAAGTCTGCATAAACGGGCTCGCTCTCAAGTGCTAACGAAATGCGTTCGCTAATATCAAAGTCCATATTATTGTTATTTTCTTTAGCTCGCATTGCATCACCAATTAACGCGTAACGGCCAAACGTAGCTACATCATCCGATGCAATAGTTGCATCCTTTAATGTTTGTTCACCGTCAAGTAATGCTGATAACGATTCGTTATCTAAGCGGTTAACGTGTGCTTTTGTCATACTAAGACTCGCCTATCAATGGGTTTAATTTATTATCAATTGCTTCACGGGCACGAAAAATACGCGAACGTACCGTCCCGACTGGGCAATCCATAACCACGGCTATTTCTTCATAGCTCATACCCTCAATTTCTCTAAAAGTAATCGCGGTTTTAAGATCTTCAGGCAAACTATCAATCGTATTAAAAATAACAGCGCGGACTTCTTCGCTTAATAGTAAATTTTCAGGTGACGCGTTAGAACGCATTGAATCTGCACCTTCATAAAACTCGGCATCGTCAGCATCTATATCATTTGCTGGCGGTTTACGCCCTTGAGCCACTAAATAATTTTTAGCACAATTAACGGCGATACGGTAAAGCCAAGTATAAAAAGCACTATCACCACGAAAGTTTGGAAGGGCACGATACGCTTTGATAAACGCTTCTTGTGCTACATCAGCAATGTCACCTTGATTTGATACATAACGTGAGATCAAACCGGCTATTTTGTTCTGATACTTCTTAACTAATAGGTTAAAGGCGTTTTTATCTCCCTGCTGGACCCTTTTCACTAACGCTAAATCTAATTCCTGCTCGCTCATTCGAGCCGGTACTCCTCTGATTGATTCTTGCTTATTATTCATAGTGTCGCCATTGTTCACACCTACTCTGACCCCTAGATGAATAAAAAGTTCTGACTCATATTGTTTTTTTATAAAATAGCTACAAATTACGCGTTTATACGCTAAAACCACTTAGTAGTAGTTCAACAAATATGGTACAACTGTAAGTATTAAAAATAAATATTGCTCTATCTGAGCATTGTAACCGCAAAGTACCTCACAGATGAACCAAAATAAACATCACATTACCGATGTCGCTATTATTGGTAGCGGCGCAGCAGGCTTATCACTTGCTTTATCTTTGGCTAATTACTGTAACGTTACCGTGATCAGTAAAGGTGAATTAACCGAAGGTTCTACTCTTTACGCCCAAGGCGGAAT
>NZ_PNDJ01000046.1:0-30285 GCF_005887255.1 Pseudoalteromonas sp. S1609
GAAACGAAACAGCGCCGATGATAGTGTAGCATTTGTTATGTGAAAGTAGGACATTACCAGGCTCCAAATAAGAGAAAGCCCGATTCGAAAGAGTCGGGCTTTTTTACGTCTGAAGAAAAGTGAAAGTATTAGCCATCAGCTATCAGCTATCAGTTGCACTGCGTTAACCTCAGAGCCAACGCACATCCCATTAAAAACATTAAATGTACCTTTCAATGTGGCTCTCTAGCGCTCTAGGCACTACGATATTCTACTGCGTGGTAGCACATTCACTCCAAAAGCAAGCAAGACTCGAATGACTTGAGCCTTCTTGTGTTCGTAGGAGTTTACCAGTAATAGCTAGTGTTGTTTTATGTGCTCTAACAGGGTAAAGAGTGAGGTATTGGACAGATTCACCCTACAGATTGTTTCATTGCTGATGACAACCCGTAACTGTACTAATGTAACATAGTTTAATAGCATTTAATTTGAGATATACAAACTAGTAACTGCTACTTTAAAGCTTAATAGGCTTTCGGTGAGCCTTTATTAAGAAATGCACAAAACATAGGGAAACGTTTTAGCTAATAGGTGGCTTATCAGCAATTATTAAAGTAACTACGTTGCTGAAGTAAAATAGGTAGGATCAAAAACGCCAACTCAAGGTTGGCGTTTTAATTATCAGGCTAAAGGTGATTATTAAACTTTAGGGCCTGCGTTTTTAATTTCGTCAGATACGTCGTATTTAGCAAAATTTTCTGTGAAATCAGATGCTAGCTTAGCCGCATACTCTGCGTATTTAGCTTTGTCTTCCCAGGTATTGATTGGGTTAAGAAGCTTGCTATCTACGCCCGGCACTGCAACTGGTACGTCTAGGTTTAGCACGTCAATGTGTTGGGTTTCTACACCGGCTAATTTTCCAGATACGATTGCATCCACAACAGCTCGTGTTGTTGGAATATCAAAACGCTTACCAATACCGTAAGGACCACCTGTCCATCCAGTGTTAACTAGGTAAACTTTAGCGCCGAATTCACGTACACGCTTCATTAGAAGCTCTGCGTATACACCTGCAGGACGTGGGAAGAAAGGTGCACCAAAACAGGTTGAGAATGTTGATTCAATATCGCTAGTAGAACCAATTTCTGTAGAGCCTACTTTTGCTGTGTAGCCACTTAGGAAGTGAAATGCTGCAGCTTCTTCGGTTAGTACAGATACCGGCGGTAGTACACCACTCACATCACATGTTAGGAAAACAACAGCCTTAGGCTCACCTGCGCGGTTTTCAACTTTACGTTTTTCAACGTGCTCTAGTGGGTAAGCTGCACGGCTATTTTGAGTTAGGCTGGTATCGTTGAAATCAGGAACACGGTTTTCATCAAGTACCACATTCTCTAAAATTGTACCGAATCGAATAGCGTCCCAGATAACAGGTTCGTTTTTCTGAGAAAGGTCGATACATTTAGCGTAACAACCACCTTCGATATTAAATACACTACCTGGTGCCCAGCCGTGCTCGTCATCACCGATTAAGAAGCGAGTCGGATCTGCTGATAATGTTGTTTTACCTGTACCAGATAAACCAAAGAATAATGCGGTATCGCCTGCTTCACCTACGTTAGCAGAACAGTGCATTGGTAATACACCTTTCGCTGGTAGTAGGAAGTTTTGCACAGAGAACATCGATTTTTTCATTTCACCCGCGTAGCGCATGCCAGCGAGTAACACTTTACGTTGTGCAAAGTTAATAATAACTGTGCCATCGCTATTGGTACCATCGCGCTCTGGATCACATACAAACGAAGGTACGTTCATTACTTGCCACTGAGGAAAGTCGGCTTTGTTGTATGATTGTGGTTCGATGAACATGTTTTTAGCGAAGATATGGTGCCAAGCAGTTTCTGTTGTTACAACCACTGGAAGGTAGTGCTCTGGATCAGCGCCTACTTCAAGGTGAGAGATAAAGTGGTCGTTACTTTGCACATGTGCTTCTACACGTGCCCATAAGGCGTCAAACTTATCTGCATCGAATGGGCGATTTACATTACCCCATTGGATTTCATTTTCAGTACTTGATTCTTGAACAATAAAACGATCTTTTGGAGAACGACCGGTACGACGACCAGTGTTAGCTACAAAAGCACCATTGGCGGCTAAAGTCCCTTCGCCACGGCTGATAGCGTGTTCGACAAGTTCAGCTGCAGTTAGATCGACAAAACGGGTAGCGCTTGAAGTCATGTTTATACCTAAATTGTGTGAGATTGAACGGGATAGCTCTGGGTCTTAGTAACCTTTAAGCTGCAAATATAGTAACAGATGGATTAAGGATATTCGAGCTTATAAACACCGTAAAAACATATAAATTAAGGGAAAAACATGAATAATTTCAATGATACCGGTGTCATGAAAAATGCTCAGCTTGTGATACCGGTGTCATTTTTTGGACATAAAAAAGCCATAAAAAATTATGGCTATTTTATAGTGTGCTTTAAAAAATCTAGATTAGTTAAATATATTTTTTATATCTTGTTCGTTAAACACATAATCTTTTAAACAGTAATGGCAGCTCATTTTAATCTCACCATTTTTTTCGACATCATCCATAAGCGCTTGTTGACCAACATTAACTAAAGCAGTCATCGTTTTTTCGCGATTACAACCACATTTAAATTGAATTGGTTGAGGGTCAAATACGCGTGGGTTATCTTCATGATAAAGGCGCGTTAAAATAGTACTGGCATCAAGCTCTAGTAGTTCTTCATCTTTAATAGTATTACTGAGTGCTTCTAAGTGAGTAAAATCTTCAATCGATTTTTGCTTATCTACAGGTAGTACTTGTAAGAATAGCCCACATGCCTTGGCGCTGCCCTCTTTAGTATCGGTTGCAAACCAAAGGCGTGTTTTTAATTGCTCAGACTGCTCAAAATAGCTTTCTATACATTCACTTAATGTATCATGCTCTAAAGGTACTATACCTTGGTAACGCTCACCTTGAGTTGGAGTAATCGTGATAACCATGTAGCCTTGGCCAATGAGCTCTTTTACCGTTGAGCCAGTTACTTCACGTTGTAATCGCGCAATGCCACGCATATTTTGTTGATCATCACCATTGATCACCGCATATTTTACGGGTCCATCACCTTGTAGTTGAACCGCAATTTCGCCTTCAAACTTTAACGTTGCTGTTAATAAACAGGTTGCAACAAGCAGCTCACCTAATAATGCTTTAACGGGCTCTGGATAATTGTGTTTCGCAATCATTTCATTGTAAGCGTTGTCTATTTGTACGAGTTCGCCACGAACATCGAGGTTGTCAAATAAATAGCGGTGAAGTAAATCTTGTTGCATGAGCGACTATACCTAACTTGATTTCATTTTTAAAAGTTCGCGTCTTTGCTTCTTATCTGGTTTTTTATCCGGATGTGGGGCAAAGAAACTGTTATTTTTGCGTGCAATACTATTTTCTTCACGCTTAGCAATACTAGCATCAGATTCTTGATACATGGACTGTGCAATGGGGGCGCTTTGGCGCTTTTCAAGTATATTTAATACTGTGATAGTTTTTTCGTCAACGCCTTGGGCTAGCTTTATAATTGCGCCAATTTCTACAATTTTACTAGCCTTACTGCGCTGGCCATTATAATGTACTTTGCCGCCTTGTACCATTTCTCGTGCTATTGCACGCGTTTTATAAAATCGAGCCGCCCATAACCATTTGTCCAACCTCACTTTAAGTGCGTCAGCGCTTTCTGAGCTGTCATTGAGTTTAGTTTTCTTTGTCATAAAACATCCCTAGTAAATTTACTACTAGGTAAATTATCACGAAACCGTTACCGCATGTAGCTATTGCTTGATAGCTGATACGATAAATAAATCAATCTGTTTACAAAGTTTAATATTAGCGTGCTTGTTGAATGAAAAATGAAAAGGTACTATGGCTGAGTGATTTCGTTATAAATTAAAATAAGAATACTACCTATGGAACAGCACGTTCAACAATTTAAACATTTATTAAGCCGTTTACCGCACGCGAGATTAAGTGCAATGGTTATGGTTTTAGTTGTTGTTTATATTGCATTTTTATTATCAAAATTGATGTGGTTATTATGGCCGCAGCCAATAACATCGCCCCTTGTTCCTATTAGCCACTCTAGCCAAGCAATGGGCGGTAATAACCAGTCTATAGATTCGATCATTGAGCAATTTTTATTTGGTAAAGTAAATGTAACAAAAAATACCAATACTGCTTCGCAAACTAAAGTTATCAATAATGCCCCTGAAACGCGTCTTAGTATTAACTTAACCGGTATTGTTGCTGTGAGTAATGATGATAAGGCGGGAATGGCTATTATTGAGTCACAAGGTCGCCAGACGAGTTATTTAGTGGAGGATGTGGTGCAAGGTACACGTGCGAAAGTATCGCAAATACTCCCAGATCGTGTGATTTTAGATGTAAGTGGCCGCTTTGAAACCTTAATGCTTGATGGACTCGACTTTACTAAAACAGTATCAATGCCAGTACTCGCTGCACGAGATGAGTCTGAAATGGGACCTTTAGCGCCTTTAGCACAAAGCGATGAACAAATTGATGCCACTGCCAACCTTGAGGTGAAAGAAGCATTAATAGAAACTCGCGAAGAGCTTTTAGAAGAACCTGGTAAGCTATTTGATTATATACGTGTTTCTCAAGCGATGAATGATGGGGAACTTATAGGTTATCGTTTGAGTCCAGGTAAAGAGCCCGAACTATTTAAACAAATGGGATTACAAAATAACGATTTAGCCGTGGCAATTAACGGTTATCAATTAACAGATTTAAAACAGGCAATGGCAGCAATGAATGAGCTGCGAAACAGTACAGATGCAACTATCACAATAGAGCGTGATGGTGAGCAAATAGATGTACTATTTAGTCTGCAATAACTTAGCTTTGGAGTTTTAACATAATGGTTCAGGTGCTACACCTCAAAAAAATTAAAAAAGGGTTAGCTAAGTATGCAGCACTTTTTTTAGCGGCAAGTCTTTCTATGTCGGTTGCTGCTGTTGAATATGCTGCTAACTTTAAGGGCACAGATATTAATGAGTTTATTAATATTGTTGGCAAAAACCTTAATAAAACCATCATTATTGATCCTAACGTGCGTGGCAAAGTAAATGTACGTAGTTATGAATTAATGGATGAGGCGCTTTACTATCAGTTCTTTTTAAATGTTTTAGAAGTTTACGGTTATTCAGCCGTTGAAATGGATAACAACATAATCAAAATAGAAAAAAGCTCAGATGCTAAAAAATCAAACGTGCCATTAATTACTGCTGATAGCCAAGCGCTTGGCGATATGATGATTACACGGGTTGTGCGAGTTAAAAATGTAAGCGTACAAGAATTAGGTCCTTTAGTTCGCCAATTTAGCGACCAAAAAGACGGTGGTCACGTTGCTAACTTTAATGCGGCCAACGTCATGATGCTAACTGGTCATGCAGCCTCGGTTAACCGCTTAGTAGAAATTATTCGCTCTGTTGATCAAGCGGGTGATAAGCGAGTCGATATCGTTAAGCTCAAGTTCGCAACAGCTGATGATGTTGTCTCTGTAGTAGAGAATATTTATAAAGATAGTGGCAAGGGTAGCGTACCTGAGTTTTTAATTCCTAAAGTCGTAGCTGATGGTCGTACTAATAGTGTGATTGTCAGTGGTGAAGGCCAAGCACGCACACGTGCCATTGAGCTCATTAAACGTTTAGATGGTGAACTGGAAAGCCAAGGTAATACCAAAGTGTTTTACCTCAATTACGCAAAGGCCGAAGATTTAGTAAAAGTACTCCAAGGTGTGAGCAAATCGCTGGCAGAGGATTCAAAAGGTGGGGCAACCAAAACTCGCAGTAGCAATAAGAACGACACTAGCATTGAAGCTCATCCAGATTCTAATTCATTAGTTATTACCGCTCAGCCAGATACGATGCGTTCACTAGAATCTGTTATTGCGCGCTTAGATATTCGCCGCGCACAAGTACTAGTGGAAGCCATTATTATTGAAGTAATGGAAGGCGATGGCGTTAACTTTGGCCTGCAATGGATTTCAGAAGAAGGCGGCATGCTGCAATTTAACAACGGTACAACAGTACCTGTTGGCTCTTTAGCCGTAGCGGCTGAGCAAGCCCGTGATAAAACGGTGACAAAAGTGGTCACTGGTAGCGAATCAGGAAATGCAACACCTTACGAAGAGACAAAAGAAGGCGACTACGGCCCGCTTGCGTCATTACTTGGTGGTATTAATGGGTTAGCTATGGGGGTAATTAAAAATGACTGGGGCGCAATTGTTCAAGCGGTTTCAACCGATACTAATTCTAATATTCTAGCGACTCCATCTATTACCACTATGGATAACGAAGAGGCGTCTATTTTAGTTGGTCAAGAAGTGCCTATTATTACCGGTTCACAAACCGGTAGTAACAATGAAAATCCATTTCAAACGGTTGAGCGTCAAGAAGTGGGTATAAAACTTAAAGTGACACCACAAATTAACGATGGTTCTGCAGTGCAATTAACCATTGAGCAAGAAGTTTCTAGTGTAAGTGGTGCAACGGCAGTTGATATTTCAGTCAATAAGCGCGCAATTAAAACAACCGTAATGGCAGATGATGGCGGCATGGTGGTATTAGGCGGCTTGATAGATGAAGATGTACAAGAAAGCGTGTCAAAAGTGCCATTACTAGGCGACATCCCTATTTTAGGGCACTTATTTAAGTCAACTAATACAACAAAGCGTAAGCGTAATCTTATTGTATTTATAAGACCGACCATTATTCGCGATGGCGTTAGTATGAATAAACTTAGCTTTAATAAATATAACTTTATTCGCGGTGAACAATTTAAAAAACGTGAAGATGGTATTAATTTAATGCCAATGTCAGACACACCTATTTTACCTGAGTGGAATGACGAATTGTTGTTACCACCAACGTATGAAGAGCATTTACGCAAACAAAATGCACAAGAGCGTAATGATGACTAATGCGATAGAAGATATTAATCAAGATGTTGTTCATCCAATTACTCATAGTAATGATGAACAGCTTGCTCAAGATGACTTAATTGAACTGCCTGCAAAACGTTTGCCGTTTTCTTATGCCAGACGTGTTGGCGCGTTACTTAGTAAACATAAGGATAACCGAGTTGTTTACTACCGTGGCGAGCTTGATGTTGATGTATTATTAGAAGTGCGTCGTATTGCAGGACATGGCTTTACACTTGAGCAACTAGAAGATGATAAGTTTGAGCTATTACTAGAAGCATCGTATCAACGTGATAGCTCAGAAACTCAGCAAATGATGGAAGATATTGGTAATGAGGTTGATTTATTCTCACTAGCTGATGAGCTCCCTCAAACAGAAGACTTGCTTGCCGGTGACGACGATGCACCTATTATAAAGCTGATTAATGCCATGCTCAGTGAGGCAATTAAAGAAGGCGCCTCTGATATCCACATTGAAACGTTTGAGCAAGAGCTGGTTATTCGTTTTCGGGTGGATGGGGTACTTAAAGAAGTTCTAAAGCCTAATCGTAAACTAGCCTCTTTGTTGGTATCGCGTATTAAAGTAATGGCCAAACTCGATATTGCAGAAAAACGCATACCGCAAGATGGCCGTATTAGTTTACGTATCGCTGGGCGCGCTGTAGATGTGCGTGTGTCGACTATGCCATCGAGCTTTGGTGAGCGAGTGGTACTGCGTTTGCTTGATAAAAACAATGCACGTTTAAACCTAGAAGACTTAGGTATGACAGCTCGAAACCGAGAGCTGTTTGCCGACTTAATTAGCAAGCCTCACGGTATAATTTTAGTAACAGGCCCTACAGGCTCTGGTAAAAGTACCACGCTATATGCAGGTATGAGCCAAATTAACTCGCGGGATCGCAATATTTTAACGGTTGAAGATCCAATCGAGTACGAAATTCCTGGCATTGGCCAAACACAGGTTAATACCAAGGTTGATATGACTTTTGCCCGTGGTCTGCGCGCTATTTTACGTCAAGATCCTGATGTAGTTATGGTCGGTGAAATACGAGATTTAGAAACAGCCCAAATTGGTGTACAAGCATCACTTACTGGCCACTTAGTTATGTCTACGTTACATACTAATACCGCCTCAGGCGCAATCACTCGTATGGAAGATATGGGCGTTGAGCCGTTTTTATTATCGTCTTCATTACTAGGGGTATTATCCCAGCGCTTGGTACGTACTTTATGTAATAGCTGTAAAGAAGGTCACGTTGCAGATGAGCGTGAATGTGAATTACTCGGCGTACCGTTTGACAATGCTCCGACGATTTACCGCGCGGTAGGATGTGAAGAGTGTAACTTTAATGGCTACCGAGGTCGTACTGGTATTCACGAGTTATTAGTCGTCGACGAAACCATTCGTGAAATGATCCACAGCGGTAAAGGTGAGCAAAGCGTAGAGAAATACATTCGTAAGCACAGCCCAAGCATTCGTCAAGATGGCTGCAGCCGTGTGCTTGCAGGTAAAACAACGCTTGAAGAAGTGCTGCGCGTAACGCGTGAGGAAGGCTAACTATGGCAGCGTTTGAATACCGCGCATTAGATGGCCGGGGAAAAGAAAAAAAAGGTATTTTAGAAGCCGATACAGCTAAGCAAGTTCGTCAGCTTCTGCGCGATCAAAAGCTTACACCACTTGAGGTGGTGCCTGCTGCGCAAGATGACAAACAAGTTAAAGGTCAAAAAGTACCTTTACTCGGTTCTTTATTTAAACCAACCATATCAACTGCCGATCTCGCTTTGATCACTCGTCAGCTTGCAACCTTAATTCAGTCTGCCCTTCCTGTAGAAGGGGCGGTAATGGCGGTTGCTGAGCAGTGTGAAAAACCACGCTTAAAACGTATGTTAATGTCGGTGCGCTCTAAAGTAGTGGAAGGTTATACCCTGGCTGATGGGATGAGTGAGTTTCCGCATGTATTTGACGATTTATACCGCGCTATGGTGGCGGCAGGTGAAAAGTCAGGTCACTTAGATCAAGTGCTCAACAGGCTAGCTGATTATACCGAGCAGCGCCAACATATGCGCAGTCAAATTACGCAGGCTATGGTGTATCCGATTATTTTGGTGGTGTTTGCTATTGGTATTGTTTCGGTGTTATTAGGTACCGTAGTACCTAAAATATTAAAAACGTTCGAAAAAACCAAACAAGTTTTACCTTGGACTACCGAGTGGGTTATGGCGGGTAGTCATTTTGTGCAAAATTACTGGTTTATAAGTTTACTGGTGATCACCGCTACCGCGGTTGGAATCAAGTATGCGCTTAAAAAACCTAAGGTACGGTTTTGGTGGGATGCAAAAGTATTACATATGCCAGGCATAGGTAAAGTTGCTAGAGGGATTAACACAGCGCGCTTTGCTCGTACTTTAAGTATTTTATCGTCAAGTTCAGTACCGCTACTAGAAGGAATGCGTATTTCTGGTGGGGTATTAGTTAACGAAAAAATCAAACAAGCTGTGGCTGATGCCGCAGAAAGAGTAAGTGAAGGGGCAAGCCTACGTGCTTCACTGCAGCAAACTAAGTTGTTTCCACCAATGATGCTGCATATGATAGCCAGTGGTGAAAAGTCTGGTGAACTTGAGCAAATGTTAGAGCGAGCCGCTAATAATCAAGATCGCGAGTTTGAAAGTATGGTCAATGTGTCATTAAAATTATTAGAACCCGCAATGATTGCCTCTATGGCAGTCATTGTACTGTTTATAGTAATGGCAATTTTGCAGCCAATTATGGCAATGAATAAGGCTGTTGGCCTTTAATTATTTTTTATATTAATGATTTAATTAAATCATTTTTGTTTAGTGTTTTTAGAATAACGAGGTAATAACGTGAATAAACAATCAGGTTTTTCTTTATTAGAAGTGATGGTGGTATTGGTTATCATCGGGATGATCATGTCGATTGTGGCACCTAATATTATGGGTCAGCAAGAAGAAGCGGCTATTGATAAAGCGCATTTAGATATTCAGCAGTTAGAAGATGCCGTTAGCCTTTACAAGTTAAAAAATAAAAGCTACCCGAGTACAGAGCAAGGGCTTGAGGCGTTGGTAACTAAAACCAGCATTGAGCCTATCCCAAAGCGTTTTCCTGATGGCGGTTTTATTAGTAAATTGCCAGAAGATCCATGGGGCAACCCTTACCAACTTATTTACCCAGGTGAAGTAGGTAAAATTGATATTTTTTCAATGGGGCCTGATGGCGAACCGGCTACTGAGGATGATATTGGTAACTGGGGTGAAGATAAGCAGTAATGGGCATTAACTTAATCATACGCTTAAACTTAGTTGATTGGGGTTTACCATGCGGGTAAACCTTAAGCACCTGAGTGCGAAGCAATATGGTTTTAGTTTAATAGAAATTTTAGTGGTATTGGTGATCATCGCCTTTGCCACCAAAATGGTGGTATACAGCTTAGATGGCGGCGCAGAGGAAGAGCTAGATAAGCAAGCAAGTAGGCTGCATACCACCATTAATGCCGCATCGGAATTTGCCGTACTTAATCAGGTAGAGTTAGGTTTATTAGTTGATCAAAATACGCTTGAGTTTTTAGTGTTTGATGGCGAAAAGTGGACCAGCTTTGAGCGGGAAGAGTTATTTAAACCAATTGAGTTTGACCAGCAATTTAAAGTAACACTTAATCTAGAAGACCTACCTTGGGCACAAGATAACTTATTAGAGCAGTCTAACTGGCGTGAGTTAATGAGTGGCGATAATGAAGATAGTTTATTAGAACTTAAAAAATTAAAAGTTCCTCAAGTACTTCTTTTATCCTCTGCTGATGTAAGTGCATTTCAGCTTATGCTTGAGTTAAAAGATCAGGCGGAGCCGGTATATTTTATTGAAGGTAAATTTGCAGCGCCAGTTGATTTTCGTCGAGAGCCCCAATAATGAAAAAATACCAAGGTTTTACCTTATTAGAAGTCTTAGTTGCGCTAAGTATTTGTGCTATGGCGGGTATTGCTGCAATGCAAGCAACTGGTGAGCATATTCATCACTTATCGAGTATTGAAGAGCAAACGTATGGCTCATGGGTAGCCGAGAATGTATTGGTAGAACAACGAACGAAAGGCGAAAAATGGCAAGGTAAAAATGGTACCCGCGGCACTGAGATGATGGCGGGGATTGCATGGTTTTGGCGCCAAGATGTTGTGCCCACTGCTGATAAGAGCTTTGTAAAGGTCACTATTAATGTGTTTACAGATGATAAGTATGAAAATTCAATTTATGAGTTAAGTACTTACTTAAATAAAGGTAAGCCATAAGTGAAGCAGCGCGGTTTTACATTATTAGAAGTGATGGTGGCACTAGGGGTGTTGGCGTTTGTTATTATGGCCACCCACCAAATACTTGATACCACCACGCGTGCCAAAGAAGCATCAGATGAAAAAATTGCTGAGCTAAATGGGTTACAAACAGCCTTCAGGCTAATGGATCAAGACTTTAGCCAAATGACTAAACGCCAAGTGCGTAATGAAGCTGGGGATTTTCAAGAGAGTTACTTACTTGCAGGGCGCTACATTTTAGAAAGCCAGCTTGATGGCATTGCCTTTGTGCGTGATGGTTGGATGAATCCCATTAATTTACTTCCTCGCTCAGAGCTGCAAGCTGTTGGTTATCGAGTAATTGATGACAACTTAGAACGAGTATATCGCATTTATGTTGATCAACTTGATAATATGGAGCCTCGTAGCCAAGTTGTTTTAGCTGACGTAGAAGAGCTTAAATTTGAGTTTTTAGATGGTAACGCAGAGTGGCAAGAAAACTGGCAAATTAAGGCGTTACCTAAAGCGGTCGCTGTAACGTTAAAGCAAATGAACGCAGAACCAATTAGGCGCGTTTTTTTAGTGCCAGGACTCGGTAAAGAGCTACCAAAACCGGTTAATGATGGTACTAACCAATCGCAACCAAATGGCCGAGGAACGCCTTGATGAATCAAAAAACATCACGCGGCGCGGCGTTAGTTATTGTGTTATTTATTGTCGCGCTGGCTGCTATTTTAGCCGTAGAAATGAGTGCGAACTTAATGTTACAGGTACAAAGAAGTACTAACTTGCAAAGTCAGCAACAGGCTAAATGGTATGCTTACGGCGCTGAAGAATTAGCTATTAAAGGCTTAATTCAAAGTAAAAAAGACGATCCAGAAAAAACCACCTTAGCGCAGCCGTGGGCAAAGCAAGGTGATGTTAAGTATCCAGTTGATAACGGCACGTTAAGCGGTCAGTTAACTGATTTACAAGCTTGTTTAAACTTAAATGCGCTTGGTGCTGAGCCCGACCCAAACAGTACTAATAAAACGAACCCTGCGCATAAAGCGTTGTTTGCCATATTAGAAAATATAGAAGACTTACCCAGTGATGAGTCTGAAGAAGGTATGGCTGATAGTGTTTTTGACTGGTTAGATAAAAATAGTATTACGTATCGCTCAGGAGCTGAAGAGGGCGAGTATTTATCGCGTCAGTTTCCGTATATGACAGCAAATAGCCTATTTGCTTCGGTATCTGAACTGCGTTTAATTAAAGGGTTTAACCCTTTAGTGATGGAAAAGGTGCTGCCTTTTGTCTGTGTGATCCCTGGCAGTACGTTACTTTCAATTAATGTTAATACGGTCACTGAAGAGCAAGCTTTATTGTTCAGTGGCCTAATAGACGAACTGAGTGTTTCGGGTGCTCAAGCGGTAATTGCAGCGCGACCTGAAAATGGCTTTGATAATATTGAAGAGTTTTTTGAGTCTGTTAAACAACAAGGCGGCAAAAATATCAAAGCAGTAGAAAAGCTTTTTAGTTTAAAAAGTGAATATTTTAAATTACAAACGCAGGCAAAATTTGTTGATTTGCGTTTTTCGATGACCACATTACTGTATGCCAGCAATGGCGAGGTAACGATACTGGCGCGAAAATTTGGAGGCGTACAGTGACAGAGATACTGTTGATCCGCACGGGTCAAACCGAGCAAGATTTACTTAACTGGTTAATATACTCACCACAAGAACAAGAAATAATAGCCAGTGGCGAGCTACAAAATGCCAATCAGTTAAGTGAACTAACTGAAAAAGCATTAACCCGAGAACTTGTGGTACTTTTACCATGTGACCAAGTGCAATTAAAAACGGTGACACTGCCAACAAAGTGGAGCCGTAAATTAGAGCAAGCATTGCCCTATATGCTCGAAGAAGATCTTGCCTGTGATATAGACGACGTTTATATCGCGCTTGGGGAGCCAACTATGGTTGATGAGCAGCATGCAATTAAGATTGCGCTAACGAACCGTAATTGGTTTGAGCATTGGTTAGAAGTATTTGAACAACATCAACTCACTCCGTATCAAATAGTACCGGATGCATTACTATTGCCAAGCGCTGAAGAGTCATGTGTTACTGCCATCGAACTTAATAAGCAGTGGCTCTTTAAACAAGGTGACTGGCACATTAGCGCGGTTGAAAGCAGTTGGCTAAAAGAGTATTTAGTAGCATTGGGCAATCCTGATATCAAGCATTACAGCCCCGCTGATCAGTTTCCAGAAGCACTTAACTTATATCCGCAAACAAGTGACTATGAGTTACCGTTAGCATTATTTGCTAAACAACTTGATAAACTTAAGTTTAATTTGCGTCAAGGACCTTACACCCTTAAAAAGAAAACTGCGTTATGGTGGGGTTACTGGAAAAGTGCTGCCATTATTAGTGTGGTTGCCTTGGTATCAAGTGTGACTATTAAAGCGGTTGAATTGCATCAGCTTAATTCGCAGCTAGAAGTAGCTAAATCGCAAGTAGTAGCGCGATATCAAAAAGCCTTTCCCGGTACACGAGTACGCCCTCATTTAATTAAAAATCAAATACAGGGTGCATTGAATAAAGTACAAGGTGTTAGCGATGCTGGCTTTTTAGATTTAACCAGTAAATTGGTTAGCGTGTTTTCGCAAGTGAATGAGTTTACGCCACAAACATTACGCTTTGACAAACGCCGTAATGAATTGCGCATTCGAGCGCGTGGTAAAGACTTTCAAACTTTTGGTAAGGTTAAAGCCATTCTCGAGCAGCAAGGGGTTACTGTTGAGCAGGGCTCGTTAAATAATGATGGCGATTTTATCGTCGGCGAAATCAGACTGCGAGGTGCACAATGAAGCAGCAGTTCATGCAATATTGGCGTTCATTAAAAGAGCAAGAGCAACAACTAATTATGATTGCAGGCGGTGTATTTATCATTTTTGTTTTGGTGATGGGGGTTTTTAGGCCTTTAAATACTGCGATAGAGCGGGCACAGCAATCACAAATAAAACAGCAAGAATTGTTAGCCTGGGTAGACGAGAGTATTGTTAAGCTCAAAGCCGCGGGTAAAACGCAAGCTGTGAGTAATCAAAATCTCAGCCAAATAGTTAATAATACGCGCGGCCGTTACAGCATTAATATTAGTAAGATGCAGCCTAATGATAACTCACTTCGTTTAACGCTCGACTCAGTAGAGTTTAATCTATTAATCCAATGGATTGATGAGCTCGTTAATCAGCATGGTTTAAGCGTAGAAAATCTAGATTTAAGCCAAGATGATAAATCCGGTTATGTACGCGTAAGCCGTTTAGTATTAGAGAAGTAGTTAATGAAAAAAATAATAATATTATCCATCGTTTTTTTAATGAGCTTTATTGTTTTTAGCGTTATTAAATTACCGGCTGCGGTTGCTGTAAATTTAGCTAAACCGTATTTTCCACCGCAGCTAGAAATAGGACAAACTGCTGGCACGTTGTGGCAGGGACAAGTTATGCAGTTGCGCTTTGAAGGTGAGCAATTAAATAATGTACGCTGGGATATATCTGGCTGGGCGTTATTTAAAGCTCAAGTGAATACTAACTTACGCTTTGGTAATCCTCGCGAACGCAGTGACATATCGGGCTATGCAGATATTAGTTATTCACTAGCAAGTGATGAGCTTAAAATAACTGATACTGTAGTGCGTTCAACGGTTGAGCGAGCAATGCAGCGAATTGACTTACCGTTACCAGTTACTGCTAAAGGACGTGTAATCTTAGAGCTTGATGAATACGTTTCTGGAGCGCCATATTGCCAATCACTACAAGGTGAAATAGCCAGCCCTGATATTGACGTACAAGGTTTAACTGGTTGGTTCAATATTGGTGATCTCAGTGGCAAATTAAGTTGTAAGTCGGGCGATGTTGCTATACTCATCGAGCCAGACAATAGATTAGGGCTTGAGGCAGATGCTACACTAAAGGCTAATTTTGACTTTAAAGTTGCGGGATATGTTAAACCTGATCTAACTTTACCCAAAGAAGTTCATGACGCGGTGAAGTTTTTAGGCAGACCAGATAACCAAGGTCGTTACCCACTTAAATTTTAATATTTTATATAAAGAGTTTTAATGCAAATACCTCAGTTTACTGAGCAGCATGCCAAGCTGCTCAGCGAGTTTTTAAATACCCAATCAGGCGCAATGAGCCTTACCCAAAGCCAAGGTTATTTATTTGGCGTTATATGTTCACCTGAGCCATTAGAAGTTCACCAATGGTTAGAAAACATTCTCCCTGATACAGCAAACGACCTTGATGAAGACATGTTATTTTTGTTTATGGCATTACACCATCAGGTGAGTGAGCAAGTATTTGAGTTGGGTTATAAGTTACCCGCTGAGTTTGAATATGACTTTTGCCAGCAATGGTCAGCGGGTTTTTTAACCGCAAGCCAAGCGTATACCCACAAGTTACTAGCAAGTGAGCAACTAGATATTCAATACAAGCAAGCGCTTGAAAGCGCACAGGCTACGCTCAGTTTTTTTGCTCTCGATAAACCAATCATTACGCAAATTGCACAGCAAAATAATATTGATGAATTACACTTATGTGAGCAGCAGTACGAGCTAATGGGCGACTTTGCGTTAGGTTTTGCTGAACTTATCGAAATTGTTGCGCTTAACAGTGGTTTATATACTGATGAAGGGTGGGAAGAGTAAGTTTTCTAGCACTTAATTTGTACTAGATCTGACAGTTTCTCATTTTTTATCGGTGACTGTCAGTTTAGATTTGAGCTAAACTTTTCTCAGAGCAAATCGATTTTCCATCTAATAATGTTTCTAATGGTGTTCTACCACAGCATATTCCCCATGATGAGTTCGGCCATAATTGTTGTAAACCATCCATTCGTCTGCGATGATACTGCCTTAGTTTTCTTATGGTCGATATCATTGGTAGCTGAATAAAGCTGATACTCAACTTTACCGCGGTATTCAATGCCTCTGTCAGTCAGAATATTCAACATTGGTAATTCATGTTACTCTAGGTAACGGAGAACCTTATCATTAAGAATATCAGCTGGTGTAATTGACTTTTGGCAATACAGAGCTTGGCTAACGCTATATTGAAGTAGCTATCGACAAAGGCTTGCTGGTAAGTGCTCTTAACGCCCTTAAGGTTATTAACATAAAAGTGTTTTGTAAACCAAGGTAATCCAAGTGAGGTGTTTCAATATCACGACACGTCTATCATCGCTCTTTTTCTTTTCAATGGCAGCAACTTGCACTTTTTGTAAGAATAACTCCTTCCTGTGATATTTTAGCTTTTAGTCGCTTTTTGAAGTTCTCTAGGCCATTGCGAAGCCAAGTTGAGCGTACCCTATTGGCTGATACAAGTACCTTTGTTTACACAATTCGTTCTGACTTGACCCTGAGTTGGGTATTAAGCGGCATAATCAGGAACTGCTTTCTCAATTTCATCATCAACATGGTTCTTTAGATTTGTTACTCTACGGGACTTATCGATGAGTGAATCAATTTTACCGTCTTCGAGTAACTCTTGATACGTTATGTAGTGGTCAACTAATTTTGGCCACAGTTTTAGAATCTTTGTATCTAACCTTAGATTCATTTGGCGCTAAACCTGCATTATAATGATGTGGTCTAGCATTGTTATAATATCCTTTGATATAATCACTCACACTATATTTAGCTTCTTTAAAGTTTTCAAACCCAACCTTTGGCATCCATTCCGTTTTAAAGCCTCTAAAAAATCGCTCCATTGGCGCATTATCCCAACAATTTCCGCGCCGACTCATTGCATGTATAGCTTTAATTTCAGCTTCTAACCTTACTTGCTCTGGTGTCGGCGTTGTATCCCGTATGGCCCAATATTTATAGCTGCTGCGATGCACATTGAATACGCTACACAACACACTAATTGGGTAACGCTCCCGTTGATTTAACTTATCAATTAACGAGAATTGTTTAGGGAGTCGGACATCAAGAGAGCGGTAGCTTTTTTAAATATATCCTTTTCTAATTCAATGCGTTGGATTTGCTTTTTAAATTCACGGATTTCAATTTGTTCGGCCGTCATTGGCGAAGCTAAGGGTGTCTGACCATTACGTTCTTGCTTTAATTGAGTTACTACTGACGGTTGATTTACCCACTCTCACCGTTTTGGCTGCTTCTTCTTGCGTATAACCTTGGTCAACGGTAAGCTGAGCTGTTTCTAATTTGATTGCTGCGGAATACGTTGCGCGTTTTAATTTCGTCATTTTTTCACCCAAATTTGTATGCTTATTAGCATAACATTTCTTTCTTAATGGGTGGCCAAATTAACTATGCCACAGTTCTTCTGTAAGATTAAGTAAACCTGCTTTGTATTTAATGGTTGGATTGTTGTCATGTAGTATGAGAGTTACCTCTTATATGTTTTGATTTACAGATTCGACACCTTTATCAAAACTGGTAACTCTCACTTTTTCAGGTTTATGTATCAGATCTTGTCTGAACTAATACACTTGAGCATGTATTAGTAAAAACACTTCTCATCTTCATAATAAGGTGTTGAAGTATAATTTGGATATGCCTCTAGGTGATATTCTGCTGTATAATATACCCGTTTACTTTCAGCAATTCTTCCATTTATGTATTTATAAAACACTGTATTTGCACGGAAGTATTGTGGTCCGATGGCACATTGAGTTGGCTCGCCAGATATCTGTCTGCCAGTCGCAACCTCACCTTTCCTATAATTATTATCGCGGCCAAACATTTGACTCCATTGAGAATCTTCTTTGGTATGTCGAAGTCTTACATCAGAGCCTATTTTTCTTACTATTTCTCCTGTGAAAGGGTTAGTTACATCTTGGGCTAATGCAACATAATTGCAGCTTGATTTGTGTATTGTTTTTATTTTGTAAGTGCACCCCATTAGTGGTGGGTTATAAGGTGGAGCAACAATATTAGCCAAGTTTTGCATATTGTTATCTGAATAACTAGATTGATTATTTAGTTCTTCAATGACGTTCTCGACGGATCCGTTAGTATTTATTGGTTCAGCGTAAATCGGTGCACTTACGGTTAATAAGCTATATAAAAATAATATATTTTTTTTCATCAATATTCTCCATTTGAATTTTCAATTGTAATTAAATCAGCTAGTTCAATTAGTTTTGACTTTAATTCTCCGCTGCCTAAATCTGCGTCTGACCTTATAGTATAAGCGGACTTTTCATCTGCCCAAGATAATACGCTCTCACTGTTATCGCCGGCAGTTCTAACTATGAAAACACCAGGGTTTCCCATGATTGAAATGTTTACAGCATCCGAATCTAATATTACGCCTCCATTAGTAGCTTCATAATTCCAGAGCTCAATAATAATATTACCGAGTTGCTTATTTCTAATGATGCTCACCGACGTATCCCACCCTTTATTTGTGATGTAATTACCACCCCCATATGTCACAGCAGGTTTCAAACTAGGTAGAATATGGGTAAGTGATGGGAGTTTGCCTTGCATTGTTTTGTCAAACATGAGCTCAGCTGACTCAATACTAACTAAACCAGTTTTTAACTGACGTTTTTTGAAATTTTCTTTGCGCTCAGCTTGAAGTGAAATTCTATCTTGAATTTCTGATTTTAAGTTCGTAACACGACTTGGGTGAGTATGTACCCTACCAAACATTTTTGTTTGTTGGGCTTCAAATAAATAGCCTCTGTCAGGATCAATATTTACAATACTATTGCTGTTTTTTTTAAAAGAGTAGCTAACAAGGCCACTTGGTTCCGTCATTATGTTGGGTTTGGCATTCTCATCAAAAGGGTTGGTATCTTCAAGGTGTTTCGTATTATTTTGAGCCGCGAAAACCGAACTAGAGGCTACTAGGATAGTTAAGAAAGAGAATTTTAATCGTTTCATATATTACTCCTTTTTATTATTACCATTCATTCAAATTGCAATCGTTGGCATACGAGTTTGCATAATTGTAAAAGCCGTTAAAAGGTACTGTTTGAGCTGACCAATGCTTACCGCGAACTTCCCAATTATTATCTAAGCCATCTGAAAAACCATGGCTTGCACCAGCAAAAGAGCGCCATGTTACACGAAAATCATCTCTGTAATTTTTGGATTTGTTGGCTGGGTCACCAACCTTTTTATGCCATGAGCTTGTAGCGCGTTTTGACTCAGGCCAACCCCAAGTAACACTTTCCCAGCCTATTTCTGCAATAGGGACATAGCAATTTGCTCTGCTAAATGTACTTATTTCAGCACAGGCATTATTGCTTGCAATTAAAGTGGCTAAAGTAAATAGTATTTTCTTCATATGAACCTCCTTGAGTTATTATGGGTACATAATTGCATCATTTTCATTCAATTATCAACCTTGAAAAAAGAGTGATTTTTTGTTTCTATGCTTATTATTTTGCTTTTCGAAATGTTTTAATGCCTTAAATTAAGTTGGGATTAATAAAACCATGCAAATCAATGCTTTTATTTATTGTTTACATTTCATTATTTACAAAATACGAATTATTTTTATTTTTATTTTTATTTTTATTTTTATAAAAGGTAGTCATCTGGGCAAGATCAAGAACTTTATCTTAATTTAAGTGTATGCCCTCTTTTCTATGGGGTTTTCTTGCATGTAGAGCTGTTTAAATATTTTGAATCTATAAAAACCCTTACCACAAGGTGAAGTTATTCATAAATTATTTGATATTATATTTCTAGCTTTCTGGGGAATAGTATCTGTGAACCAAGGCTAGAAATATAGAATACTTTGGCTATGGTAGATTAAACTAGCTTGGAAAATTACGCCCTTTTTTAAAAAGCATCTCTCTCAATGATTCAATGGCTTTTGCAATGAGCGATATTTAAATGGCCTAATTGAAGATTGTTTCCTTCCCTAATTAAAAGTCAACTCCAGATTAACTCATAGTGATAAAGATAGGATTGATAAGAAATGACGAAAAGAGTCATTTTAACAGTTTAATAAGTAGCCATTTCTCATATAGGTTAGTATATTCATGTGCGAAAATAGTATTGGTTGAGTGCTGTGTTCTGTTGATAATAAATCGAACGAAATAAAACGAAAAACATCAGAAAGAGATTTATTTAATAAAGGCAGTAATCAAAAGAATAGAGAAGAATTAAGGTGTTGTGAAGTTAGCCATAACTGAGTTATTTATCAGAAACAGCCGACAAAAAAATGTAATAACGGTGGGAGTTATTGTTTTCTATAAAAAGCAAAATATATCGCTTCGAATACAGAAGTAGGGAGGCATTATAAATTGGGTTGCAGTTAAATATGAGTCAAAAATTGACTCTTCATACCTGTGGCTATTTTGAAGATATTCCACAGTAAGTTAATAGTTATAATAGAACCTGACGTTTGCGAGAAAAGTTATTTTTGCTTTATCTATTTGGTAGAGAAGTAAGCTTTATTCTGAGGTAATTTAAACTCTAATTAACAAAAAATGTGCACACTAATCCATTATGCAAAGCTAGTACGTAGATATTTTTCAGTGAGGTATGGTTAAATTTCAACTTAAGTCTAAAATAATTTCAGTGCAGCCATTAGGGCACTTTACAACTCCTTGGCCAAGCTTAGGGGGGTTAAGATCGAGAGTTAAAATACATTGGCATTTCTCACACCTAACCGTATTTCCTTTCGCTAGTTTTTTTAGCAGATTCTTATGATGATTAAATGAAGTGTTGCTTTTTTTTGTTAATTCAGAAAAATCCATTACTTTACTCTCGCTTGCGCTAATGACTCTTTGATAATACGGCATACAGTAAGTAATCGCTCTTCGTAAAAATAAAGGTTTAGATCACCTTGGCGACAATAGCGTAGTTCAAATAACTTGACTGATTCATCCGTAGTAAATGTTTTAGCAACATAGTCTTGCTCAGAACGAGAAAGTGCTAACTGTTGATTCACTTTATTTCTCGTCATGGTTGCTACAGGAAAGCGATCTACTTTAGTTGAGCTGCTTAACAAACCGATACCATCACCAAGCAACCGTTCGCGCGGCTCTTTTACCAAAGGATGATCAACGGTAAAAAATGCTAGGATCACAACCACTAGTATAAAAAATTTCTTCATAAATATACAAACCTTGATCCAAACAACACTTTAGTAGCCGGCAAGTGTAATAAAATACACCTTAAAAGCAAGTCACAAATTGAATAAATTATTAGCAATCTAGTCAGTAATTTTAGCTAATATGCGTATAATAAGAGGCAGTAGTTAGATATTTCTGAAATATCTGAAAGTACACAAGTGCGACTTAAAGCGTATTATGTTTAGCATGCAAGTTGCTACACTTAGGCGAAAAGTACAAAAAGATTGCTGAATTTTTATTTCCTAGCGGCGTTGAGGAACTTCAATGGATAAGCAAATTAAAGTAAAAAACATACCAACAGAGGTTAAGATCCAAAAACCTGATCTGAGCCGTCAAGAAGATAGATTTAACCCCCGCAATCGCATTTATGTACGTGCGGTTACAGGGCTTCATCAATTACTAAGACAACGCATTGGCTTTTTAGGCATGCTAGCGTTTATGTTATTGCCTTGGATCAACTTTAATGGCCAGCAAGCTGTGTTGTTTGAGCTAATGGAGCAAAAGTTTAATATTTTTGGTTTAACCCTATGGCCACAAGACTTCACTATTCTTGCATTTATTTTTATGCTTGCGGCGTTTGCTCTATTTTTAGTGACTACTTTTTATGGCCGCGTATGGTGTGGCTATACCTGTCCGCAAACAGTATGGACCTTTATTTTTATTTGGTTTGAAGAAAAATTTGAGGGCAGTGCTAACCAACGTAAAAAGTTAGACCAACGGCCAATGGATTTTGACAAATTCTGGCGAAAAACCGCAAAGCACACTAGTTGGGTGTTATTCTCTTTGTATACCGCGTTAACTTTTGTTGGTTATTTTACGCCTATTCGCGAACTACTCCCTGAATTTGTTACCTTTAACGTAGGCGGTTATGCCTTAGTTAGTATTATTGTATTTACTATTTGTACTTATGGTAACGCTGGTTGGATGCGCGAGATTATGTGTTTACATATATGCCCATACTCACGTTTTCAGTCAGCAATGTTTGATAAAGACACCTTTACTGTAAGCTACGATGAAGCGCGTGGTGAAAACCGCGGGCCACGTTCGCGTAAACAAGACCCAAAAGAGCTGGGGTTAGGTGATTGTATTGACTGTAACTTGTGTGTGCAGGTTTGCCCAACTGGGATTGATATTCGTAATGGTCTGCAATACGAGTGTATAAACTGTGGCGCGTGTATTGACGCCTGTGACGGCGTAATGGACAAAATGAATTATCCTCGAGGCCTAATCTCTTATACCACTGAGCGTAACTTGGAAACCCCAGAGAATAAAACTCATCCGCTGCGTCCTAAGTTGATTGGTTACAGTATTATTTTAGTCTTACTTACCGGTGCGTTGGTAGCCAATATAGCTATGCGTAAACCTATGGACTTTGATATTATCCGTGATCGCAATCAGTTGTATCGTGTCGATTTTAATGGCTTAGTTGAAAACACCTACACCTTAAAAGTGATTAATAAGGCACAGTACGAGCAAACATTCTCTATTGATGTGAAAGGGTTAGAAAACTATAAATACATAGGTGATACCACCTTTACGGTGAACGCTGGTGAATCGCATAATGTGCCGTTATCATTAGTAATGGACCCTTATGATTTAAAAGCGCCAATGACCGAGTTTAACTTTGTACTGTCGCCAATAAACGAACCCGATAACCAAATATCGCAGCAAAGTAACTTTTTTAAAGCGCGATAAAGAGTCTGTATTAAAAGACGAACACTGATATTAACAAAAAAGCGGGGTATTCCCGCTTTTCTTTTATATAAGAAGTATATGAGTAAATTTAGCTTTATTGACTTAACCCCAGATCTTATTTTGGATGCCATCGAAAGCGTTGATATTTACGCTGAGTCAGGGTTGCTAGCGCTAAATAGCTACGAAAATCGAGTGTATCAATTTGTAGCTGAGGGTGGAAAACGTTACGTTGTTAAGTTTTATCGGCCTGAGCGCTGGAGCAAAGCACAAATTCAAGAGGAACATGATTTTGCCTTTGAGCTGGCAGCTGCAGAAGTGCCTGTGGTTGCGCCAATAAAGCATAATGGGCAAAGCTTATTTGAACACCAAGGGTATTTATTTACTTTATTCCCAAGTGTAGGCGGGCGTTTATTTGAAGTCGATAATTTAGATCAGCTTGACGTACTAGGGCGTTTAATTGGTCGTATGCACCAAGTAGCGAAAACAGAGCCCTTTACCCAAAGACCAACTGTTAGCTGCGATGAATATCTGCATACAGCTAAAGTTCACTTACAAAAAAGTAATTTAGTCCCTATGGGACTAGAAACTTCCTTTTACACTATTTTAGATTTAGTTATTGCCCAAGCGCAGCTGCAATATAAAAATGTAGACAGTATTCGCTTACACGGAGACTGCCATGCTGGTAATATTTTATGGGCTGGGGATGCGCTGATGTTTGTTGATTTAGACGATAGCCGCCAAGGACCTGCAATTCAAGATTTATGGATGATGCTCAGTGGCGATCGACAAACACAGCTGTTACAGTTAGACACTTTAGTGAATGCGTATGAGGAGTTTTGCGATTTTGAACACTCACAGCTGAAGCTGATCGAACCGCTTCGCGCCATGCGTATGATTCATTACATGGGGTGGGTTGCAAAACGTTGGAGCGATCCTGCTTTTGTACGGAACTTTTCATGGTTTGCAGATGACAAATACTGGGAGCAACAAATTTTAGCGCTTAAAGAACAGCTTGCAGCTTTGCAAGAAGCCCCGTTAAAATTATTGCCATAATATTTTTATTTAAAAAAGAAGTATAACGAGATATTCATGCTTAAAAAATTAAAACTAAGTTTACTGATCCTATGTTTACCTTTCGCAGCACTAGCTGCCAACTTTGAAGCAGGTAATCAATATACTGTCATTGACGTTGAAAAGAGTAAAACGCCAAACGTAACCGAATTCTTCTCTTTCTATTGCCCGCACTGTTTTAAGTTTGAGCCGGTAGCAAAAGGGATTGCAGAAAACTTACCTGAAGGGGCTGAGTTTGTAAAAAATCATGTTAACTTTTTAGGGGGCGTTTCACCACAAGCGCAAAGTAACCTGAGCTTTGCTTACTTAATTGCAAAAAAACATGGTCAAGCCGAAGCAGTAACAGCGCAAATTTTTAAAAGCATCCATATTCAGCGTGCACCATTAACAGAAATTAAAGACGTTAAGAAGTTATTAGAGCTTAATGCAATTGATAACAGCACATTTGATAACGATATTGCTAGTTTGCCTATCATAGCAGCTGAACGTGCCATGCAAGATAAGCAGAATAAATATTCTGAACTTGGCGCATTAACTGGCGTGCCTACATTTATCGTAAATGACAAATATAAAATCAATATTAATACAATCAAGAGCCAACAAGAACTTGATGAGTTAATTAGCTTTTTACTAGAACTATAATTTTTGGAGCACCATAATAATGATCAAATTAGTTAAAGCAGGGTTGCTTGCTGTATTACTCCCTTTAGCTGCAACCAGTTTTGCTGCCACTTACGAAGAGGGCGTACATTATGATGTCGTCTCTGATCGTGCAACCAGAAAGCCAGAAGTAAAAGAGTTTTTCTCTTTTTACTGCCCTGCATGTAATAACATGGAGCCACTGCTTGCTGAGATCAAACCTAAGCTAGACAAAAACGTAAAGTTCAAGAAAAGCCATGTGGATTTCGTGGGCGTTCGTGACCCAGAACATCAAACCATGATCAGCCAAGCACTAGCTACTGCTGAAGTACTACCGCAAAAAGATAAAATTATTTCAGCGATGTTTGACCACATTCACGCAAAGCGTGCTCGTTTTAATGAGCTTGCAGATGTAAAAGATGTATTTTTAGCGCAAGGTGTAGATGGCGACAAATTTGATAAATTATTTGAAAGCTTCTCGGTACGTACACTGAGTTCTAAAATGAAGCGCGACCAAGATTACTTTAAAGGAAAAGGGGCACTGCGTGGCGTTCCTACATTTATTGTTAATGGTAAATATAAGCTTAACTTAGGTGGTGAGTCAGGTATTTCATCGCCAGAAGATGTAAGCGCACTTATTAACTACTTAGCAAATAAATAAGTAGTTTAGTGAAATAAAAAAGCTCCGAAAGGAGCTTTTTTATTTGAAGAAGAAAATTCATTATGGAAAAAATTTTAATCTCAAGTTGTTTGTTAGGTTTGCCAGTTCGTTATGATGGTAAAGGCCAAACAATATTGCACCCTCAACTTAATTTGTGGCAAAAGCAAAATAGATTAATCGTATTTTGTCCTGAGATTGCTGGTGGTTTACTCGTGCCTAGAGCGCCCGCTGAGATAAAGCAAAATCGAGTTATTACAAATACTGCCGAGGATGTAACAAGTGCATTTGAAGCTGGCGCTAATAAAGCATTAGCCCTTTGTAATAAGCATAATATTCGCTTTGCTTTACTAAAAGAGTCTAGTCCTTCGTGTGGCCGTAATACAATTTATGATGGAAGCCATAGTGGGGTGAAAGTAAAAGGCATGGGGCTGACCGCTAAGTTATTGGTAAAGCATCAAGTTAAAGTATTTAGTGAAGAGCAAATACCAGCACTTATCAAGGCGCTGGCATTATAGTATTGGATTTTATTTTTTCTGTAAAAATACACCAGATTCAATATGGTGTGTGTAAGGGAATTGATCAAATATTGCAAAGCGCTTAACTTCATGGGTTTGGCATAAGTGATCAAGATCACGCTCCAACGTATCTGGGTTGCATGATATATAAATAATATTCTCATAGTTAGCCACTAAATCACACGTTAGGGTATCCATGCCAGCACGAGGTGGGTCGACTAGAATGGTTTGGCAGTTGTAACTACTAAGGTCAATACCATCTAAGCGAGAGAAAGTACGCTCACCTTTCATTGCCTGAGTAAACTCTTCGCTCGACATGCGAATAATATCTAAGTTAGTTACTTTGTTTTGAGCAATATTATATTGCGCTGAATGCACAGACGATTTTGATATTTCTGTTGCCAGCACTTTATTAAATGAGCCCGCAAGTGCAATTGAAAAGTTTCCGTTACCACAATACAGCTCTAATAAATCATTGTTTAGTGGTTTACATAGCTCTTGTGCCCACTCTAACATTTTAATATTCACCTTCGCATTAGGCTGAGTAAAGCTATTTTCTACCTGTTGATAGATTAGCTCTTGGCCATTTACCATTAAACGCTCAGTAACAAAGTCATCGCCTAATTTTTCTTTTTGCTTACGTGCACGGCCAATAAAGTCAATTTTGTACTGGCTACTTAGCTTTTCCTTTAAGGCATTAATCTCAGTTAACCAGTTTTCATCAAGTGGCTTGTGATAAAGCAAGCTCACTAAAATTTCACCGCTGAGGGTCGATAAATAATCTATTTGGAATAATTTACGACGCAGTACTTCGCAGCCTTTTAAGTTATCAATCATTACCTGCATAACTTCACCTACTAAAGGAGCTGCAGGGTCAAAGGTATCAACACGTATTTTATCTTTCGTTTGTTGATCAAACATAATGTGAAACAGATCGTCACCATCGTGCCATACTCTAAATTCTGCACGTTGACGGTAGTTAATAGGCTCAGAGCTAAATACTTCTAACTGTTTTACACCGAAACGTTGAAACTGCTCTGTAATACGCTGCTCTTTTTCATTTAATTGTGCATCGTACTGCGTGGTATCTATATTTATAACTGCCATTAACGGTATAACCTTATCGTTGAGATCTGTTTATCGGCGCTATTGTAGGGAGCGAAGCGTATTTGTCTAGTTTTGATCAAATATAGTGAGCTTTTTTTAAGCATTTTACTACAGTATAGGCTCACTTGGCCGATATAAGAGTATGTCTAAATAGGAGTCTTCTCATGAAAATAGGTAACTTTAGTTTTGTTCCAAACAGCAATGCCAATAAATACAATACTAAGCAAGCAATGACACAGCCTAAAATAGACTCCCCACCAACGAGCTATCAGCAACGCGGAAAAGAATTGGCTGCTGCCGTATTGGGTGACAAAATGGCAAAAGAATTAGGCTTGCCGGTTGCTGAAGCGAAAAAAGACAAACCATTGTTTGATTTTAATGAAGTAGTCAAAAATGTTTTAGACTTTGTGACCAGCTCAGTAAAAAAAGCCAAAGCCAATGGTGCCGATGATGACAAGCTACAAGATATACTCAACCAGGCACGTAAAGGCGTGCAAACAGGTGTTGATGAAGCTGTCGATGAATTAAAAGGTATGGGCGTATTTAATCAAGAGCTTGAAGAGGGTATTGATAAATCAAAAGAGGGCATCTTTAATGGCCTTGATAAATTTGAGCAGAACTTATTTAATCCTCAGCCAGCAAGCGTAACGGTTAGTCAATCGCAATATGTGAACCTTAGTAACAGCGCTGATTATACTTTTACCACCGCAGAAGGTGATGAGGTGAGTATTAGTTTTGCAGACGCTTACCAATCCCAGTCATCTAGTCGCTATCAGCAAACTGAAAGCTCACAAGCATTTAGTACGCAATTTTCTGAGTCTCGTGAGTTGTCATTTTCTATGTCAGTAAATGGAGAGCTTAATGAAGACGAACAGCAAGCTATAAATGATTTAATGGCAGAGTTACAAGATGTAAGTAAAACCTTTTTCAGTGGTGACTTAGATAAAGCATTTGAACAAGCCCAAGAACTCAGCTTAGGAAATGAACAGCTGGTGGCATTTTCAATGGACTTACGTCAAAGCAAAACTGTGGCAGCTATTAAAGAGTATGAACAAATTAAGCCAACATCAGAAAAGGCCATTGCCGAAACCGTCGCGCCTTTTAATGATGATCTAAAATCGGCTTACTCTAAAGCGCAAACCCTAGGATTAGAAAGCCAGCTATCAGGTATCATTCAATGGCTAAATCAAGATCAACAAGAAATAGATAAACTGGTTGATTACACTAACACCATGTTTGAAAACTTAGATAAATTAAACACAGCTACTGCAAAACTAGACGCTGAGTAAAACTACTTTCTTTTATAAAAGCCTCATGGCAAACTGCCGTTCTAAGTAAAGAGTAGGAATGGTAGTTTGTCAGCGCACATCATGGTATTTGATTCAGGTATAGGTGGAACCACAGTACTTGAGCATATTAAGCAAAGCATTCCTCACGCTCAATATAGTTACTTCATGGATAATGCATTATTGCCTTATGGTGCACAGTCGCAGCAGACTATAATTAGTCGCTTATGTGGACTAATCCAATTTATCAAAAATGAGTCGCTCAATGTCGACTTAATTGTTATAGCCTGCAATACCGCTTCAACATCTGCATTAAGTGCGGTACGTCAAATAACAGATATTCCAATTGTAGGGGTTGTACCTGCGATTAAGCCCGCAGCACAAATAACACAATCAAAGCATATTGGATTATTGGCAACCCCTGCGACAGTAGCAAGTTCATATACGGATACACTGATTAAAGAGCATGCCTCACTTATAACTACAAGCTTATATAGTAGTGTTGAATTGGTCACTCTGGCAGAAACATTCTTTTTTACCCAATACTTAGATATAGAAAAGCTGCACGCTGAGTTAAACCGATTAAATATTAATAAAGATATCGATGTGCTGGTATTAGGCTGTACTCACTTTCCTATTCTTGCTAAACCAATTAGTGATTACTTTAAAGCACATATAGAGTTGTTAGATTCTGGTGCGGCTATTGCTAAGCGAGTTAGATCTTTACTGAATTTAAGCGATGATCAAGCAGGCATAAAAAAGCCGCTGCGGTATTATGCAACGGCTGATATATGTAGTGATAAACTAGACGTTAAGCAAGTTACACTGTTTGATCCGACTCTGAACGATAAGAGTTAGAATCATCTTCTTGTTTTTGTTTTGCTTCACGTACTTTTAAAGTACGTTGTTGGAACTCACTATCATTTAACTTAGCAATTGCGTTATCCGCATCAGCTTGAGCCATTTCAACAAAACCAAAGCCGCGACGTTTGCCAGTATTCTTATCTTTCAATAAACGAACATTAAATACCTTGCCTTGCTCTTCGAACAAAGCACGTACAACGCCTTCATTTGCGCGATAAGGAAGATTGCCAACATAAAGTGTTTTTGTTTTTACTTCGGCTTCTTCTGCACTTACTGATGACATTGCAGCAATGACAAGTCCACCAATTAATAAACCAGCACCAAATAGTAGTGCAGGGTCTAATGCTAGGCTTGCAAGTGCAAACTTAACGATAACAAAACCAACAACAGCAAGAATAACTGCAAAGATAAAAGATTTTTGATCGGGTAATTTCATTTTGATCTACCAATAAACAGGAAATAAACATTAATTTAACATTGTGAACTTGCTATCTTAACGTCTTAATTGAACATAGCAATGAAATTTATAGTAAATAGTTAATAAGAGTGCAAAAAACGACCTAAAGTAAGCTCTTTCCATACCATTTCAATAGTATTTGCTTGAAAGTTGAGCAAACAGTAAAAAGATCTAAAAAAAAGGTTGATCTGTTTTCGGATCTCCCTATAATGCGACCCCACTGAGACGGGGAACGCCAACGCATAGCGAGGCACGAACTGCTCAAAGAGTTAAATAAAACTTGAGTTTAAATCATCGTAAGAAAGTTTAAAATTAAGTGTTGACTCGAAAAATAAAGGATGTATTATACGCATCCCTAGCGACAACGTCGCAACGTTCTTTAACAATATAAAGCAATCATCTGTGTGGGCACTCGTACAGATTGAGTTCTAACAGCCAAGCTTAGTTTACTAAGTGAGGCAAACAAATTTAGAGTCTCAATTGAAACTGAGTGACCAACAGCAATAACTTACTTAGGTTTTACTTAAGGAAAGAATTGCAGCACAGTCAATTCAATATCGAAAGATATTAAATAAATTCAGAATTCATTG
>NZ_PNDJ01000047.1:0-7157 GCF_005887255.1 Pseudoalteromonas sp. S1609
CCCGAACCCCGAACCCCGAAAATCAAAGTTAGCTGGTCTGACCATTTGTTTTTCATCTTATTAACCTTTCTTTACCCTCTGTGATCTGTGTATTATTTGAACTTTGTTTAAATTACGTTACGCTGGCCTTAGGGCTTTAAAACTGCTGTAAATTGACAGTAATTACGGTTTTTGATAACGTATGGCAAAATTTGGTATGACCAATTTACCTTTTGGTCAGGTCATTCAGTTAAAAGCCTTATTTAATGGGCTGCTAGCACTTATACAACGCGGACGTTGATTGATGTCTTTAAAAATTAAAGCGGCAAAATTATCTGATGTTATTTTACAACAACTTGAGAACATGATTCTTGAGGGGTCGTTAGCACCAGGAGAAAAGTTACCACCGGAGCGTGAACTCGCTAAGCAATTTGAAGTGTCGCGTCCGTCGTTGCGTGAAGCCATTCAAAAGCTTGAGGCAAAAGGGCTCGTAACCCGTCGTCAAGGTGGTGGAACGTATGTAAAAAATCAATTGGAAGAGGGGCTGACTGATCCGTTGTTTGATTTGATCAGTAAACACCCCGAATCGCAATTTGATTTATTAGAATTTCGTCATGCGCTAGAGGGAATTGCGGCTTATTACGCAGCACTTCGCGGAACAAGCAACGATTTTGCAAAAGTAAAACAGAGCTTTGAGCAGATTGCATTAGCTAAAGATGAATTAAAGCAAAAAGCCAAAGCGATTAATGACTTTCATTTTTGCATCGCTGAGGCGTCTCATAACGTAGTGTTACTGCACTTAGTAAGAGGGATGCAAAGCTTACTTGAGCAGAATGTTTTACAAAATTTAACGGTGTTACTTAAAAAGTCAGATATAAGCAGCCAATTAGCTGAGCACAGGCGTTTATTAATGGATGCAGTGATTGACGGTAATCCTGAACAAGCTCGCTTAGCGAGTAATGCGCATTTAGCCTATATTGAAGAAGCATTGCTTGAAGCGGGTAAAGAGCATTCGCGAATTGAACGTAGTTTAAGACGCACCAAACAAAATTAAGCAAGTACATTTATTGTTAACTTGAGTTAACAGTGAAGTATTCAATACATAAAATTAGTATTTTAAACATAAGGAAACCTCCATATGTCTGAAGTCAATAAAATTGACGTAGACGCGCTAGAAACACAAGAGTGGTTACAAGCTCTTGAATCGGTTGTGCGCGAAGAAGGTGTTGAACGAGCTCAGTTTTTACTTGAGCAAGTGTTAGAGCAAGCCCGTTTAGACGGTGTTGATATGCCAACAGGCATTAACACAAACTACGTTAATACGATTCCGGTTGATCAAGAACCTGCCTACCCTGGTGATGTAAATCTTGAGCGCCGTATTCGTTCAATTATTCGCTGGAACGCGATTATGATTGTATTGCGTGCATCGAAAAAAGATCTCGACTTAGGCGGCCATATGGCGTCTTACCAATCGTCTGCTGCATTTTATGAAGTGTGCTTTAATCATTTCTTTAAAGCGCCAAATGATGTTGATGGCGGCGATTTAGTCTATTACCAAGGTCATATTTCTCCGGGTATTTATGCGCGTGCATTTGTTGAAGGGCGTTTAAGTGCTGAACAGCTAGATAATTTCCGTCAGGAAGTAGATGGCAAAGGTCTACCTTCTTACCCTCACCCTAAATTAATGCCTGAGTTTTGGCAGTTCCCAACGGTATCTATGGGTTTAGGTCCAATTTCTTCAATTTACCAAGCGCGTTTCTTAAAGTACTTAGATGGCCGTGGCTTAAAAGACACTAAAAACCAACGTGTATATGCGTTTTTAGGTGATGGTGAAATGGATGAGCCAGAATCTCGTGGTGCTATTTCCTTTGCTGCCCGTGAAAAGTTAGATAACCTATGTTACTTAATTAACTGTAATCTACAGCGCTTAGATGGCCCTGTAATGGGTAATGGTAAAATCATTCAAGAGCTAGAAGGGCTATTTAAAGGCGCTGGCTGGAATGTTATTAAACTTGTTTGGGGTAGCGGTTGGGATATTCTGCTTGCTAAAGACACCACAGGTAAATTACTACAGTTAATGAACGAAACTGTTGATGGTGATTACCAAACATACAAAGCAAAAGATGGCGCGTACGTACGTGAACATTTCTTTGGTCGTTATCCAGAAACAGCAGCACTTGTTGCTGATATGACCGATGAAGAAATTTTCGCCCTTAAGCGCGGTGGTCATGAGCCTTCAAAACTGTTTGCCGCATTTAAAAAAGCAGAAGAGACGAAAGGTCGTCCAACAGTAATCCTTGCTAAAACAGTAAAAGGTTACGGCATGGGTGAAGCGGCTGAAGGTAAAAACATTGCGCACCAAGTTAAGAAAATGGACATGTCGCATGTGGCTCACTTACGCTCTCGTTTAGGCTTAGATGATTTAGTATCTGAAGAGCAATTAAAAGAGCTACCATACTTAGAGCTTGAAAAAGATTCTCCTGAGTACAAGTACCTTCATGCACGTCGTGAGGCGCTTCAAGGTTACACGCCAACACGTATCGCTAAGTTCTCTGAAAAGTTACAGTTACCAGAAGTAGATGCGTTCAAGCCATTACTTGAAGAGCAAAAACGTGATATTTCAACCACTATGGGCTTTGTCCGTGCACTTAATATCTTATTAAAAGATAAAGGTATTGGTAAAAATATTGTGCCAATTATTGCCGATGAAGCACGTACTTTTGGTATGGAAGGTTTATTCCGTCAAATAGGTATTTACAACCCACACGGCCAAAATTACACCCCTCAAGACCGTGATATTGTTTCTTACTACAAAGAAGCAACCTCAGGACAGGTATTACAAGAAGGGATTAACGAGCTAGGTGCAATGTCGTCATGGGTTGCTGCTGCAACATCTTACAGCACCAACGACTTACCGATGATCCCATTCTACATTTACTATTCTATGTTTGGTTTCCAACGTGTTGGTGACATGGCATGGATGGCAGGGGATCAACAAGCACGTGGTTTCTTATTAGGTGCTACAGCGGGTCGTACAACGCTAAATGGCGAAGGCTTACAGCATGAAGATGGCCACAGCCACATTCTTGCAAACACGGTACCTAACTGTATTTCTTACGATCCTACTTATGCATTTGAAGTAGCGGTTATCGTGCAAGACGGTATTCGTCGTATGTACGGTGAAGAGCAAGAAAACATTTACTACTATCTAACGCTAATGAACGAAAATTACCATCAGCCAGCAATGCCTGAAGGCGCTGAAGAAGGTATTCGTAAAGGTATCTACAAGCTAGAAAGCTACGAAGGTAAAAAAGCCAACGTACAGCTATTAAGCTCAGGTACTATCATGACTGAAGTGCGTAAAGCTGCGGCAATTTTAAGCGAAGAGTTTGGTATTGCGTCTGATGTTTACTCAGTAACTTCATTCAATGAACTTACCCGTGATGGACAAGATGTTGAACGTTTCAACATGCTTAACCCAGAAAGCGAGCAAAAAACGCCATACATCACTAGCGTATTAAACGATTCAGTAACTGTTGCTGCAACGGATTACATGAAAAACTACGCAGAACAAGCGCGTTCATTTATTCCAAGCAATAACTACAAAGTATTGGGTACAGATGGTTACGGTCGTTCAGACAGCCGTGAAAACCTACGTCGTCACTTTGAAGTTAACGCAAGCTACGTGGTAGTTGCGACATTATCTGAACTTGCTAAACGTGGTGAAGTTGAAAAGTCAGTGGTTGTTGAAGCAATTAAAAAATTCAACATCGACACTAACAAACTAAATCCACTGTACGCATAAGAGGTTTGCAATGAGTATTGAAATTAAAGTACCTGATATCGGTGGCGACGAAGTAGAAGTAACCGAAATACTAGTGAGCGTTGGCGATAAAGTTGAAGTTGACCAATCACTATTAAGTGTTGAAGGTGATAAAGCTGCGATGGAAGTACCTGCTGAACAAGCCGGTACGGTAAAAGAAATTAAAGTAAATGTGGGTGACACTGTTACCACAGGCACTTTAGTGTTCATCTTTGAAGGTGAAGCGCAAGACTCTGCTGCTGACTCTAAAGAAGCTGAAAAAACCGAGGAAGCTGCACCTGCTGCGTCATCGGCTTCATCAACCAAAGAAGTCACTGTGCCAGATATTGGTGATGACGAAGTTGAAGTAACTGAAATTATGGTTGCAGTTGGCGATAGCGTAGAAGAAGAGCAATCTATCTTAAACGTTGAAGGCGACAAAGCAGCTATGGAAGTACCGGCGCCGTTTGCAGGTACTGTTAAAGAGATTAAAGTAGCGACTGGCGATAAAGTTAAAACTGGCTCATTGATTTTTGTATTTGAAGTGGCGGGTAGTGCACCAGCTGCAGCACCTGCAGAAAAATCAGCACCAGTGCCTAAAACAGAATCTAAGCCGGCAGCTCAGGCTGAGTCAAAACCAGCAGCATCATCTGCTAAAGCAAGCCCTGAAAGCTTTGAAAACAATAGCGCTTATGCACATGCATCGCCAGTGGTTCGCCGTTTAGCACGTGAGTTTGGTATTAACCTTGTCAACGTTAAAGGCACGGGCCGTAAAAACCGTGTTGTTAAAGAAGACGTGCAAAACTATGTTAAGCAACTGGTTAAGCAAGTTGAGTCTGGTCAAGTACCAGCAGCCAAAGGCAATACGGGTGGCGGTGAGCTTGGTTTAATTCCATGGCCAAAAGTTGATTTTGCTAAGTTTGGTGAAATAGAAGAGAAAAAACTCTCTCGTATTCAAAAGCTGTCAGGTAAAAACTTACACCGTAACTGGGTACAAATCCCCCATGTTACCCAGTTTGATGAAGCGGATATCACGAGCCTTGAGCAGTTCCGTAAAGAGCAAAACGCGCTTAACGAGAAGAAAAAGCTGGGTGTTAAAATTACGCCACTCGTGTTTGTAATGAAAGCAGCAGCTAAAGCGCTTGCTGAGTTCCCGACATTTAACTCATCGCTTTCAGAGGATGGCGAAAGCTTAATTCTTAAAAAGTACATTAATATTGGTGTAGCGGTTGATACGCCTAATGGCTTAGTTGTACCAGTGTTCAAAGATGTTGATAAAAAAGGCATTATTGAACTCTCTCGTGAACTAATGGAAGTATCTGTTAAAGCACGTGATGGCAAGTTAAGTTCATCAGATATGCAAGGTGGTTGTTTTACTATTTCAAGCCTAGGTGGCATTGGTGGTACGGCATTTACGCCGATTGTGAATGCGCCTGAGGTGGCAATTTTAGGTGTGTCAAAATCTGAAATGAAGCCTAAGTGGAATGGTAAAGAGTTTGAGCCTAAGCTAATGGTTCCACTTTCAATGTCTTACGACCATAGAGTGATTGACGGTGCACTTGCTGCACGCTTTACTGTTACTCTTGCAAGTTACATGAGTGATATACGCCAGTTAGTGATGTGATCACTACAGAGTGAGTAAAATCAAATCCCAGCCAGTTGTTTTTAGCTGGGATTTTTATCATTTGCAATGATACAATATTTGCACAAATGCCCTTTTCTGCCTTGCAGAAACATGGCAGTTAAATTTTGGGGCTGTGTCCCGTTCAAACAATAAAGGTAATAGCATGAGCAACGAATTAAAAACTCAAGTTGTTGTACTAGGCGGTGGTCCTGGTGGTTACTCTGCGGCTTTTCGCGCTGCTGACTTGGGCTTAGAAGTTACATTAGTAGAATCTCGTGAGACATTAGGCGGTGTATGTCTTAATGTTGGTTGTATTCCTTCTAAAGCACTTTTACACGTAGCTAAAGTGATTGATGATGCTGCAGAAATGTCATCTCACGGCGTTACTTTTGGCGCACCAAAAATTGACTTAGATGAAGTTCGTTCTTGGAAAGAGTCTGTTGTTGGCCAGCTTACAGGTGGCTTAGACGGCATGGCTAAAATGCGTAAAGTAAAAGTTGTATCTGGTTACGGTAAATTTACTGGTAGCAACACTTTAGATGTTGAAGGCGCTGACGGTAAAACAACCATTACCTTTGATAACGCAATTATTGCTGCGGGTTCTAAACCTGTAAATTTACCTTTCATCCCAGAAGATGATCGCGTTATTGATTCAACGGGCGCGCTAGAGCTTAAAGATGTTCCTGAAAAGCTACTTGTTTTAGGTGGTGGTATTATCGGTCTTGAAATGGGTACGGTTTACCGTGCACTAGGTTCTGCAATTGATGTTGTAGAATTTGCAGACCAACTTGTTCCTGCTGCTGATAAAGACATCATTAAAATTTACCAAAAGCATGTTAAAGACAAGTTTAATGTAATGCTTTCAACTAAAGTAACTGGCGTTGAAGCAAAAGACGACGGTTTATATGTTACTTTTGAAGGCAAAAATGCACCGGCAGAGCCAGTACGTTATGACAAAGTACTTGTTGCTGTAGGTCGTACACCAAATGGTAACATGTTAGACGCTGATAAAGCGGGGGTGAATGTTGATGAGCGTGGTTTTATTAACGTTGATAAGCAATTACGTACTAACGTAGAACATATTTTTGCGATTGGTGACTTAGTGGGGCAGCCTATGCTTGCGCATAAAGCGGTTCATGAAGGCCATGTTGCAGCAGAAGTTATCTCTGGTCAAAAACATTACTTTGATCCTAAGTGTATTCCTTCAATTGCTTACACTGACCCTGAAATTGCATGGGCGGGTGTAACTGAAAAAGAAGCGAAAGAGCAAGGTTTAAGCATTGAAACAGCTGTATTCCCTTGGGCTGCATCGGGTCGTGCTATTGCTTCTTCACGTACTGAAGGTTCTACTAAGCTTATTTTTGATAAAGAAAGCGGCCGTATTATCGGTGGTGCTATGATTGGTATTAACGCAGGCGAAATGCTGGGCGAAATCGGTCTAGGTATTGAAATGGGTGCAGATGGTGAAGACCTAGCGCTAACAATTCATGCTCACCCAACATTGAACGAATCAATCGGCCTTGCTGCTGAAATTTTTGAAGGTTCAATCACTGATTTACCAAACAAAAAAGCAGTTAAAAAGAAGAAGTAATTTCTTTTAGTTAATCGCGATAAAAAACCCAAGCCTCGGCTTGGGTTTTTTGTTTTTATAGCCGTCAACCGTCAACCGTCAACCGTCAACCGTCAACCGTCAACCGTCAACCGTCAACCGTCAGCCGTCAGCCGTCAGATAGGAGACGCTGCCTTGTCACT
>NZ_PNDJ01000048.1:0-3457 GCF_005887255.1 Pseudoalteromonas sp. S1609
AGGGTAGCACAATCACCTGAGAATAGAGTGTGTTTAATTTTGAGAAGTTTTTGATTCTCTGCTCTTTAAAAATTTGGAAAAGCTGATAATAAAATTCGTATGAATAACATTGTTATTTGTACAGAGTTTTCAAAAGTAAAAAAGAATGATAGCAGTATCATTCAGTGCCAATTTAATCCTCGGATTAATTGGTATCTACTTTAGTATTCAATATTAACTTCTGGCGAAGTTAAACTGTCACGAAACAAAGACCCGTTTGGGTTGTATGGTTAAGTGACTAAGCGTACACGGTGGATGCCTTGGCAGTTGGAGGCGATGAAGGACGTATTAACTTGCGATAAGCCTAGTCAAGCTAGTAAAAAGCACTTGAGACTAGGATTTCCGAATGGGGAAACCCACCTGCTTGCAGGTATCGTTAACTGAATACATAGGTTAACGAGGCGAACGCGGAGAACTGAAACATCTAAGTACCCGTAGGAAAAGAAATCAACCGAGATTCCGATAGTAGCGGCGAGCGAAATCGGAACAGCCCTTAAGCTTATTATGTGTTAATGGAAGGCTCTGGAAAGTGCCACGATACAGGGTGATAGTCCCGTACATGAAAACGCATTTTAAGTGAAATCGAGTAGGTCGGAGCACGTGAAACTTTGACTGAATATAGGTGGACCATCATCTAAGGCTAAATACTCCCAACTGACCGATAGTGAACCAGTACCGTGAGGGAAAGGCGAAAAGAACCCCTGTGAGGGGAGTGAAATAGAACCTGAAACCGTGTACGTACAAGCAGTAGGAGCCCCTCGAGGGTGACTGCGTACCTTTTGTATAATGGGTCAGCGACTTATATTTTGTAGCGAGGTTAACCGATTAGGGTAGCCGTAGGGAAACCGAGTCTTAACTGGGCGAATAGTTGCAAGGTATAGACCCGAAACCCGGTGATCTAGCCATGGGCAGGTTGAAGGTTGAGTAACATCAACTGGAGGACCGAACCCACTAACGTTGAAAAGTTAGGGGATGACCTGTGGTTAGGAGTGAAAGGCTAATCAAACCGGGAGATAGCTGGTTCTCCCCGAAATCTATTTAGGTAGAGCCTCGGACGAATACTTACGGGGGTAGAGCACTGTTAAGGCTAGGGGGTCATCCCGACTTACCAACCCTTTGCAAACTCCGAATACCGTAAAGTAATATCCGGGAGACACACGGCGGGTGCTAACGTCCGTCGTGAAGAGGGAAACAACCCAGACCGCCAGCTAAGGTCCCAAAGTCATAGTTAAGTGGGAAACGATGTGGAAAGGCCCAGACAGCCAGGAGGTTGGCTTAGAAGCAGCCATCCTTTAAAGAAAGCGTAATAGCTCACTGGTCGAGTCGGTCTGCGCGGAAGATGTAACGGGGCTAAACTATGCACCGAAGCTGCGGATTCAGAATTTATTCTGAGTGGTAGGGGAGCGTTCTGTAAGCGGTTGAAGGTGTACCGGGAGGTATGCTGGACGTATCAGAAGTGCGAATGCTGACATGAGTAACGATAATGCGGGTGAAAAACCCGCACGCCGGAAGACCAAGGGTTCCTATCCCATGTTAATCAGGGTAGGGTAAGTCGACCCCTAAGGCGAGGCCGAAAGGCGTAGTCGATGGGAAACGGATTAATATTTCCGTACTTGGTATAATTGCGATGGGGGGACGGAGCAGGCTAAGCAAGCATGGCGATGGTAGTCCATGTGAAAGTGTGTAGGCTAGCGACTTAGGTAAATCCGGGTTGCTGTTAGGCTGAGACACGAGACGAGTCACTACGGTGATGAAGTTGCTGATGCCATACTTCCAGGAAAAGCCTCTAAGCTTCAGATTATACCGAATCGTACCCCAAACCGACACAGGTGGTCAGGTAGAGAATACTAAGGCGCTTGAGAGAACTCGGGTGAAGGAACTAGGCAAAATCGTACCGTAACTTCGGGAGAAGGTACGCTCCGATTGGTGATGAGACTTGCTCTCTAAGCTGATTGGAGCCGCAGTGACCAGGTGGCTGGGACTGTTTATTAAAAACACAGCACTGTGCAAAATCGCAAGATGACGTATACGGTGTGACACCTGCCCGGTGCCGGAAGGTTAATTGATGGGGTTATCTTCGGAGAAGCTCTTGATCGAAGCCCCGGTAAACGGCGGCCGTAACTATAACGGTCCTAAGGTAGCGAAATTCCTTGTCGGGTAAGTTCCGACCTGCACGAATGGTGTAACCATGGCCACGCTGTCTCCACCCGAGACTCAGTGAAATTGAAATCGCAGTGAAGATGCTGTGTACCCGCGGCTAGACGGAAAGACCCCGTGAACCTTTACTACAGCTTGGCACTGAACATTGAACCTACATGTGTAGGATAGGTGGGAGACTTTGAAGCAGAGACGCTAGTTTTTGTGGAGTCGTCCTTGAAATACCACCCTTGTAGTTTTGATGTTCTAACGTTGGCCCCTGAATCGGGGTTACGGACAGTGCCTGGTGGGTAGTTTGACTGGGGCGGTCTCCTCCCAAAGAGTAACGGAGGAGCACGAAGGTTGGCTAAGTACGGTCGGACATCGTACGGTTAGTGTAATGGTAGAAGCCAGCTTAACTGCGAGACAGACACGTCGAGCAGGTACGAAAGTAGGTCATAGTGATCCGGTGGTTCTGAATGGAAGGGCCATCGCTCAACGGATAAAAGGTACTCCGGGGATAACAGGCTGATACCGCCCAAGAGTTCATATCGACGGCGGTGTTTGGCACCTCGATGTCGGCTCATCACATCCTGGGGCTGAAGTCGGTCCCAAGGGTATGGCTGTTCGCCATTTAAAGTGGTACGCGAGCTGGGTTTAGAACGTCGTGAGACAGTTCGGTCCCTATCTGCCGTGGGCGTTTGAGAATTGAGAGGGGTTGCTCCTAGTACGAGAGGACCGGAGTGAACGAACCGCTGGTGTTCGGGTTGTCATGCCAATGGCATTGCCCGGTAGCTACGTTCGGAACTGATAAGCGCTGAAAGCATCTAAGCGCGAAGCAGGCCTCGAGATGAGTTCTCACTAGACTTTTAAAGTCTCTGAAGGGCCGTTGAAGACTACAACGTTGATAGGCAAGATGTGGAAGTGGTGTGAGCCATTAAGCTAACTTGTACTAATTACCCGTGAGGCTTAACCATACAACGCCAAACGCGTTTTATGTGATAGTGAAACAAGCGAAGAAGTTAATAGACTAAAGTAGATTACTGAAAACTTTTATTATCAGAATTCCAAATTTTAGTTAGTGCGTAGTAATACGGACTGACACCAAATTTGCTTGGTGACAATAGCGTTTTGGACCCACCTGACCCCATGCCGAACTCAGTAGTGAAACGAAACAGCGCCGATGATAGTGTAGCATTTGTTATGTGAAAGTAGGTCATTACCAGGCTCCAAATACAAGAAAGCCCGATTCGAAAGAGTCGGGCTTTTTTACGTCTGCCGG
>NZ_PNDJ01000049.1:0-427 GCF_005887255.1 Pseudoalteromonas sp. S1609
GCATCTTGCGAATTTGCACAGCGCTGTGTGATAAATACACAGTCCCAGCCACCTGGTCACTGCGGCTCCAATCAGCTTAGAGAGCAAGTCTCATCACCAATCGGAGCGTACCTTCTCCCGAAGTTACGGTACGATTTTGCCTAGTTCCTTCACCCGAGTTCTCTCAAGCGCCTTAGTATTCTCTACCTGACCACCTGTGTCGGTTTGGGGTACGATTCGGTATAATCTGAAGCTTAGAGGCTTTTCCTGGAAGTATGGCATCAGCAACTTCATCACCGTAGTGACTCGTCTCGTGTCTCAGCCTAACAGCAACCCGGATTTACCTAAGTCACTAGCCTACACACTTTCACATGGACTACCATCGCCATGCTTGCTTAGCCTGCTCCGTCCCCCCATCGCAATAAAACCAAGTACAGAAATCTTAAAC
>NZ_PNDJ01000005.1:0-52981 GCF_005887255.1 Pseudoalteromonas sp. S1609
GGGACGATTAACTCTTTGTTGCTCGGCTTTTACTTAGCCCACTAGGTTACAAACCTCGCGCCACGATTAAATCGTCCCTAGTTAGAACAAATTTTAATCCTGAAAGGTCAACAGGCCCTAGTATAAACAAATAGTCAGCGTTAAAACAATCAAGGCATGAAGTTCTTCACAATTTACTTACAAGGCTGCTTTGCACACTAAACACTGCTACACTACGGCTAAAAATAATAACACAGTAAATATTATGAAAGTGACCGCAATCTACCCAGGCACATTTGACCCTCTTACCAACGGCCACACTGATTTAATTCAGCGTGCGGCTAAGATGTTTGATACCGTTATTGTTGCTATTGCTCATAACCCAAGTAAAAAACCGTGTTTTACTTTAGAAGAACGCGTTGATTTAGCGAATGAAATTTTAAGCCATTTAGATAATGTAAAAGTGATTGGCTTTTCAGGGCTGCTAGCAGATCTCGCTCGCGACCATAATGCAAATGTACTGATCAGAGGCATAAGAGCGGTTTCTGATTTTGATTATGAATTTCAGCTCGCAAATATGAACCGCCGTTTAAACCCTGATTTAGAAAGTGTATTTTTAACACCTGCTGAGCGTAATACCTTTATATCATCAACCTTGGTAAAAGAAGTTGCGCGCCATAACGGAGATGTGAGTGAGTTTGTTGATAGCATAGTAATGAAAGCCCTGCAATCTAGGCTGGGGGAAACCAAGCATTAAACTCAACGCCTAGCGTTTCATTATGTTGCGCTAGGTAGCTTCGCTCTTGCTTGAAGTAAAAAGTTCTTAAACCTCACTAAACCCAAAAAGTCTTTATTAATAAAGAAAATAGCTATCATCACAAAATCCATCAGATTAATTCCCAAAGAATAAAATGACCAGAACCACCATGGTGTGCTGTTATTAAAGACTAGCACATCTAAATGCATACCAAAAAATAGCAGTGAGTTTATGCTCAGTCCTAATAATAGATAAGAAGTTATAGTATTTTTATTTATGAAGTTACTTACCACTAAAATAGCCAAGATCGTCACTAAATCAAAAAGTAATAGTTGCGTGTAAGAAATATTTTGAATATCAATGAACAAGCTTGAAGAGTATGAAATTGACATGATTAGCGATAGCCATAAAGCCTCTTTTTTTGATGTATTTATACTCGTTACTAATGAGTATAAAAAAGCCATTAAAAAGCCCCATTGAACAAACGCACCTAGATAAAGAGATACATATGGGTTGAGCAAGAAGTCATTCATTTGAAACATTATTTCGAATAGCTAAATTAAGTTGTTTTTTTACCTGTCGTTTTTTTAAGATACTTGTATTTATTACCAAAGAAATAATCATTAATACATCAATAAAGTTTACTCCTAAAGAGTAAACACTCCAAAGCCACCATTCATCAATATTATTACGTACAAATAAGTCATAATAAATGAAAAATGTTAGCAGACTATTTATTAGTAAGCCTGAAATAATATAATAGCTAGCGAGGGGAGCTTTTAGACAGAAATTCAATAAAATGAGAATAATAGAAATGGTTATATAATCGAAGAGGATCCAGTCTAAGTATACATTTTCTAATATCGGAAAAAAATCACTACAAAAGTAAGAGGAAAACATAATAGCGGCTAAGTATGTTACCGACTTGTCTGGCTTATTAATACTCGAAACAAGTGAGTATAAAAATGCCATTAAAAAACCCCATTGAGTGAAAGCACTTACGTAATCAACCATGCTGTAATCGATGTACAACTTAGTTACAGTCCCTTGCAATTTTAGGTCTTAGGAATAATGATACTATTTTATTTTTGAGTTTGTGTAATCCTAAGAAGTCTTTGTCTACAATTAGAGCAACAATCATTACTAGGTCTATAAATGTCACTCCAAACGTGTATATATCCCACAAAAACCAAGGTTCAATATTTTTATTAATAAAAATATCTAAATGCATTAGCAAAGCTAACATCAAATTAATTGAAAGGCCTATTAGTAAATATAATAATGAAGGAGTCGTAGTTTTACTTAATTTGTAAACGAAAATTAGGCAAATTATGGTTATTAAATCATGTATTGCCCAATCAAAATAAGTAGTATTGTAATAGGAAATCCATGTAAATAAGTAATCAGTCACGGAATAGGATACTACCATAACTAATGAGCTGAGTAATAAAGTCGTTCTCCTCTTAACATCTAAGCTGTAGACAAAGAGGTTAAAAAAAAACGCCATTAAAAAGCCCCATGTCACTAGGGCTGACAAAGAAAACAGACCAAAAAACTCAGCTAAAAACATTTACTACCTTTCTATCACTTTGGACGAGGTAAAAGAATCGTATTACCACGCTGGAGATCAGCACTACCGCCAGCAGCAGCCATCGCCTCTTGAGATATACTAACTGTATCAGATTGTAGGGTTTTAGGGCTAGCAGTTTGTTCCATTGCAGGCTTTAATTGTTGCGTTTTATTGTATGCTTGCATTTGTACTTGGCTGTTCGCTGAAATTTGCATGTGATTAATCCTCTTGAGTATTAAATTTTATTATTGGCGCAAATTTAAATCACACCACCTGCAGCAGTTAGAAAATAACTGCAGTCGCGTTTAATCTATGTTGGTTAATTGACTCAACAACTCGCTTCAGAATAATAAAAGCAAACGATATGCCAACTTTAAATTAATAGTATGTTAATTTAAAAATTATTTTATTTTACTCAAAAAAAAACGCATCGGGGTCACCGTGCGTTTTTTATCCTAGGGATTGCTCAAGCCACGTTTTTGCATGGGATCTCCATGCTATTACTTAGCTTTAACATATATTCCATTGCGACTTCATCACAGTTTTCTTTGCGTAAACATAGCTCGCAATCTTTCATTACTTTTTCAGGTAGGCTCTCTTTATCACAGAAACTAAACCGCTGATTTTCGAAAAAGTCAGGTACACGAGTCAGAACGATGACACGATTGAGTGCCAATTTTTTGGCTTTCACTAATAAGTGTTCAACCAGTTCTCGTCCCTGCCCCGTTACTGCGCTTTTAGGATCAATGCCTAATGAACGTATTTCAGCTAATCCTGTGTCGTAAATATAAAGTGAAGCACAACCCGATACCTGACCGTTTATCTCAGTTACGGCAAACTCATTAATTGAGTGCACCATATCACTTTTAGCTCGCGGTAAATTTTCGCCTACTGTTGCCCAGTGCTGTACGAGTTTAGCAATTGCTTCTACGTCATCTAAGTTGGCATCACGAACCGTTATTTGCTGTTTTTTTTTCGCGTCTTTCACCGCTTTGCTTACTTGCTCTAATGATGTACCGCCAAGCGCTTGGCGTGCCTTAATACAGGCATCAATTTCAAGTACCGGATACACGTCATCTTCAAACACTGGATTTACTGATTTATACTGCTCTAGTGAAAGCTCCTCTAACGTTTTACCTTCACTAATAGCTAATTGCACCAACACCCCAACAATATGATGCCCTTCTCTGAACGGCACTCCTTTAGCCACTAAATAATCAGCAAGTTCGGTTGCATTCGCGTGGCCACCTTTTGCCGCTGCAAGGGTTTTATCTGCTTTCACTTTTATACCTTTAATACACGCTTGTGCCATATGAATACACGCAAGCCATGTTGGCATGGCATCAAAAATGCCTTCTTTGTCTTCTTGCATGTCTTTATTGTAGGCAAGCGGTAGTGCTTTTAGAGTCATCATCATTGCGCTAAACGCACCAAACACCCGGCCAGTTTTACCACGAATTAGCTCTAATGCATCTGGGTTTTTTTTCTGTGGCATTAAAGATGAACCCGAGGTCACATTATCGGCCAGTTCAATAAAGCCAGCTTCGCCTGAGTTATAAAAAATTAGGTCTTCAGACATCCGCGATAAGTGGATCATAGAAATAGACGCGCAGCTTAATAGCTCAACCACAAAGTCACGATCAGATACGCCATCTAAACTATTCTTAGTCGCGCCAGTAAATCCTAGCCCTTGTGCAAGTGCATGGCGGTCAATCGGGTATGCAGTGCCTGCAAGAGCGCCACTGCCGAGTGGGCAATAATTCATTCGTGCTTGGGCATCTTGTAATCGACTTTCATCACGCTCAAGCATTTCTACATAAGCCATACACCAATGGCTAAATAACACCGGTTGTGCACGCTGTAAGTGGGTATAACCTGGTAATATTGTGCCAAGTTCACGTTCAGCTAAGCCAATAAACTCTGCTTTAAGTTGCGTAATCGCTTTTAAAATATGATCGGCGGTATCGCGGCACCAGAGTCTAAAGTCGGTAGCAACTTGGTCGTTACGGCTTCGGCCTGTGTGTAACTTTTTAGCTAAATCACCTACTTTTTCAATTAGTGCAGCTTCAACATGCGAGTGAATATCCTCTGCACCTGAGGTAGCTACAGCCGTTGGGTCTGCTTTTACCTCTTCAAGTAACTCATAAAGTGCCGATACCAGCTTTTTGTGCTCATCACTAGATAACACGCTTACTTGTTCAAGTGCACCAGCCCATGCAACAGAGCCAATAATATCTTGCTCTGCTAATTGATAATCGAAGGGAAGTGAATCGTTAAACTGTTTAAACGCTTCATCTGGACCCGTAGAAAAACGTCCGCCCCATAATGCCATGAAATTTCTCCAAACCCGATAATAGCCCCTTAATTCCAAGGGGCATAAAAAATTACTTTTTAGCTAATGCTGAGATTCTGCTTGATAGCGAGAATAAACGAATAAAGCCTTCTGCATGCGACTGGTCATAAACATCGTCTTCACCAAAGGTAGCAAAATCTTCGCTATATAAACTGTTAGGTGATTTTTTCTGAACCGCAGTGACTTGGCCTTTATAAAGCTTCAGTACCACTTCGCCCGTTGCTAGTGTAGACAGCGCTTCTGCACCGGCTAAAATAGAATCTTTTAGCGGCGTAAACCAACGACCGTCGTAGACTAAGTGTGAAAATTCACCACCGAGTACTTCTTTCCATTTACGGCTCGCTTTATCAAGTACTAACTCATCAATAGCTTGCAGCGCCGCCATGATCACAGTACCGCCTGGCGTTTCATAACAACCACGTGATTTCATGCCCACTAAACGGTTTTCTACAATATCGACACGACCCACACCATGAGGTGATGCAATATCGTTTAATTTAACTAAACAATCATAAGGTTTAAGCTCTTCGCCATTTACGGCAACTACTTCACCTTCAACAACCGATAAAGTGACATGTTCGGCTTTATCAGGCGCTTGCTCTGGTGAGTTAGTCCAGGTCCATACTTGTTCGCTTGGCTCACACCATGGGTCTTCAAGCTCGCCGCCTTCGTGTGAAATATGCCATGCGTTCGCATCACGACTATAAATTTTTGTTGCTGACGCAGAACATGGAATATCACGCTCAGCTAAATAATCTAATAGTGATTCACGGCTTGATAAATCCCACTCACGCCATGGCGCAATCACTTTTAAATCAGGTGCGAGTGCGGCAAAACATGACTCAAAACGTACTTGGTCGTTACCTTTGCCTGTACAGCCGTGAGAAAGTGCATCGGCACCTACTTTACGCGCAACTTCTACTTGCGCTTTAGCAATAATTGGACGCGCCATAGAGGTACCAAGTAAATAAGTTCCTTCGTATATAGAACCCGTTTTAAGCGTTGGGTAAATATAATCGCTTACCATCTCATCTTTTAAATCAACCACGTAACACTCAGATGCACCAGACGCTATAGCTTTAGCTTCTACGCCTTCAAGTTCTTCAGCGCCTTGGCCAACATCGGCAACAAAGGCAATAACTTCACAGCCGTAGTTCTCTTTTAACCATGGCACGATAGCCGATGTATCAAGACCACCTGAATAGGCTAAAACGACTTTTTTAATTGAACTCATAGGTGTTCCTTAACAAAATTTGGATTTAACAATGTAACTAATAGCGCATTTTGCGCATGCATGCGGTTTTCTGCTTGCTGTATAATTTTTGATGCAGGGCCATCCATTACCTCAGAAGTAATTTCAAACTCACGGTGTGCCGGTTGGCAATGTAATACCGTAGTTGCACCGGTTTTTTCTAACAATGCCTGGTTTAATTGATAAGGCATGTATTTTTCTTTTACTTGCTCAAGAGGAGTTGTATCCCCCATTGATACCCAGGTATCGGCGTAAACAACATTAGCGCCTACTGCAGCCTCAACCCTGTCACTTACCATTACAGAAGCGCCATTCATCGCTGCTATTTGCTCTGCTTTTTTAAGTACTTGCGAATCAGGTGAGCTGCCTTTTGGTGTTACAGCGACAAAGTCTGTTCCTAAAGTAGCGGCTAATAGCATTAATGAGTGTGTTACATTATTGCCCTCACCTAGGTAGGCAAGCTTTAACTGGCTAACATCACCATGTACTTCTTGTAGCGTTAAAAAATCAGCTAATGCTTGGCATGGGTGATATAAATCACACAAACTGTTAATCACAGGAACGGATGAATACTCACCGAGTGTCGTTAACGTACTGTGCTGATTAACCCGCGCAACAATCCCGTCTGCCCAAGTCGAAATATTTAAGGCAAAATCTTTTATTGATTCGCGGGCGCCCATTGCACCATTTTGTTGGTCAAGGTAAACCGCATGGCCCCCTAAACGGTTTATACCAATATCAAATGAAAGGCGAGTACGTAAACTTTGCTTTTCAAACAAAGTAACCACTGACTTACCAGCTAGCACTTGGCTATATTTACTTGGGCTTTCTTTAATATCTTGCGCTAACTTTAATAAATTTAGTGCGCCTTGTTGGTCTAATTCTAGACCCGTTAAAAAATCTTTAAACATGTTCAACCTATGGTGTTACTTTAGTTCCGACATGCTCGCCTTGCAGCAAAGCAGTTAAGTTTTCTGGCTTTTGCCAGCTGGAAATGTACACACCGCGTCGTAAATGTTGGGCAGCGTGAAGACTGGTCTTAACTTTAACCTCCATCCCGCCCAAAATTACTCCCTCTGCAATTAAAGTATCAATGTGTTTTGTGTCAAGTTGATGTAAAGGCTGCTTATTGGCATCAAGTACCGCCTCTACGTCCGTCATAAAAATAAGTTCTGCATTTAAATTATTTGCCATTGCGGCGGCTGCTTCATCGGCATTAACGTTATATAACAAGCCCTGCTCATCAAAGCCGATAGAACTGATGATTGGTAACCGGCCAGCACTGAGTAAATCATTAATAATAGAATCAGCATTGTTGTGACATTGACCTACTTGACCCAATGCTTTTAATTTTTGCGAGGCGGTGATCCCTGCTTCATATAAACTTAACCCCACCGGCTTATGACCAGCACTAATTGCTTGCGCCATGAGTTGTTTGTTTGCCGCACCCGCAAGGGCTCCAACAATATAAGGCATCTGTTCTTTAGGGCTAATACGTAAACCTTGGTGTTTAGCACTGGCAAAACCAGCCTCTTTTAACCAGCTATCAACTAATGAGCCACCACCATGCACAATCACAAACTGAGCATCATCTTGCTCGTTGAGTATTTCAAATAATGCTTTAGCGGCATTTTCAGTATTGAGTACTGCACCACCGAGTTTAATAACCCACGTTTTACTGCTCATCTAAACGCTCCTATTAGACCTGTAGTGTGGGGAAGGCCCATTGATAAATTAATACATTGCAAAGCCTGACCAGCTGCCCCTTTTAATAAGTTGTCAATTGCTGCCATTACTATTAACTGTGAGCCTTGCTGCTGCCACGCAATATCTACATAAGGTTGTTTGGCCACCCCTTTAATCGAAGGGATTTTGCTGCCAAGCAAACGAATTAATGGCTCATCAGCCAATACTTGATAAGCTTTAGCTACTTGCTCATTGGTCACACCCGGCTTTAATTGCACATAAATAGTTTCTAAAATACCGCGCGGAAAATTACCTAAATGAGGAGTAAATAACACCTCATGACCTAGATGCTGTTGTATTTCAGGCCCATGACGGTGATTAAACAAACCATAGGGTGCAAGTGATACCTCACAAAAATGAGTCCCTAGGCTGGCTTTTCGCCCTGCGCCAGTTACGCCAGAAACCGCATTAATAATAATTTTTTCATCACTCAACAAACACGCTTGCTGAAGAGGTTTTAATGCATTTAATGCAGCCGTTGGATAGCAGCCAGCAACAGCAATTAGCTGAGCATCAGTAATGGCTTTACTATTCCATTCAGCAAGACCATATGCCGCTTGATTGAGTAGTTCTGGATGTTGGTGTTCAAAGCCATAATAAGTAAGGTAATCATCATTACTTGCAAGACGATAGCCACCGGAAAGGTCAAATACCTTTTTGCCCATCGCTAAAAACTGAGGCGCTAAATCCACACTTACTTTATGATCGGTGCACAGACAAACGTAATCTGCTGAATGAGTGATATCAGCAAGTGCATGTTCATTTAGTGGCTGCAGAGGTAAATCAAGTAATCCTAAATGCTCAGGATACAATTCACTAAGCAATTTATGTTTATCTAAACTTTGCGCTGATACATAACAACCAGTTAGCGAAAGAGTTGGATGTTTTGCTACTAAGCTAGCCAGTTCTGCGCCGCTGTAACCGCTGGCACCTATAATTACTACGTTCATTATTTACTCTTTATCTAAAATTAGTGACCACATTCCATGTTGTTTGTTTACACTAGGGTATAACCCAGCCAAACAGATTAAATTTATGAGTGATAACTATCGTCGTATTATTTTCATGGCGTAACTTTAATATATTTATGCTTAAAAAGTGAATTGATATTCATCATAAATACTTTTATATTGTTATGCAATTAAAATGAATACTTATTTTGGAGTTTTTTATGTCTCTGCCGTCATTTATTTCGATGTACCAGCAATTGATTGCTGCCCCCTCTATCAGTGCCATTGAAGATCATTTATGTATGAGTAATAAAAGTGTCATTGAATTGCTAGCCCAATGGTGTGAAAGCTTAGGTTTTAACTGTGAAATAATAGAGTTAGAAGGCAACAAGGGTCGCTACAACTTATTAGCAAAACGCGGTCAAGGCGACGGCGGTTTAATGCTGGCAGGGCACACTGATACAGTGCCATTTGATGATAGCCGTTGGAATCAAAACCCATTTAAATTAACCGAGCTCGATAATAAATTATATGGCTTAGGTAGCATTGATATGAAAGGTTTTTTTGCTTTTGTACTGCAGGCTATTAGTGAGCTTGATGAAAAGCAACAAACACAACCAATTTTAATATTAGCCACCGCAGACGAAGAAACCACTATGGCTGGCGCACAACAAATTTGTAAGCACCCAAATTTAAAACCAAGTCGCTGTATTATTGGTGAGCCTACTGATATGACGCCAGTATTTACTCATAAAGGTCATATGACTTCAGCGATAAGAGTCGTTGGCCGTTCAGGACATAGCTCAGATCCCGAACGGGGTCTTAACGCCATCGAAGTGATGCATAAAGTGATTACAAAATTGCTAATCTTAAAAGAACAACTTAAGAATAAATATTCAATAAATTACTTTGAAATTCCTCACCCAACGCTCAATTTAGGTAATATTCATGGGGGCGATAATGCAAATCGGATTTGCGGTTGCTGTGAAATGCACATTGATATGCGCCATCTTCCTGGCTTAAGTGTACAAGAGCTGCAAGCATTGCTGCTTGATGCAACCTACGATATAAATCAGCAATACCCTAATTCGGTCAGTGTGATTGATTTACATGAGCCAATTCCAGCATTTACAGGAAGCACAGACAGCGCGTTAGTTAAACTAGCCGAAAATATAGCAGGGCAAAAAGCGGTGGCTGTTAATTACTGTACTGAGGCACCATTTATACAACAACTGGGTTGTGAAACCATCGTCATGGGACCTGGTTCAATTAACCAAGCGCATCAGCCCGATGAATATTTAGCGGTGGAAAAAATAAAGCCTTCGCAACAAATTATCAGCAACCTAATAAAGGCGAGTTGCTTTTAATCAGTAACAAAAAAGACGCTATTAAGCGTCTTTTTTATAGCATTTATATTTAACCTGAACTCTGAATAATAAATCTATCTCAAGCAGCTATTTTTAGCGCTAACTGCGTTGAATTTACTTGCAATAGGCTAGCTATTGACGCGTAAGTTCGCCTTGTTTTCACTGAAAATCTCTGGCTAGAGAAAATAAACATAAATATCATCTTTGATTCAATATGTTAGTAAATCTCTTAACCAGAGTTCAGGTTAGTTACATATATTTTCGTAAATACTTTTTAAATACAGGGTCGGTTTGAGCTAGTTCTTTCTGCTCTTCTAATATCTCTTTTAATATTGCACCTGATGTAAGCGGGTTCGCAAGCACCACTCTAAATACCACGGTTGGTTGATTATCATATTGAACTGGCGTTAAACGTGTACGCGATACAAACGAGCGACCCGATTCACGTTGTCGTTTTTGCATGCTAGCAGTAAAGCGATTAAGCGCGGCAAAAATATCTAAACGGGTCTGTGCATCGGCCTGTGCTATCGCATTTTTAATTTGCTTAGGAACATAACGATAAGTTAATAAACACAGTTCAGGTTCTGATATTAATTCAAAATCTTCATCTGCTTTTATCAAATCAGCAAAATAACGGGCTTTTTTAATACTGCGATCGATAAGCATTTCATAGCCTTTACGACCAATAACACGTAAGCAAGCATGCACTAACATCGCCATACCAGGGCGACTCCCCTCAAGGGTATGGCTACCCAGGTCTTTAGAGCCTTTGCGTAAAATATATTCAGCATGATGCTCTATGGCATCGGTAGCAGCAGGGTCTTTAAATAAGACTAAACCGGCCCCCATCGGCACATACATTTGCTTATGCGCATCAATGGTAATTGAATCTGCTTGCTCAATACCTTTTAAAAGATGCCTATGGGTATTAGACAGTAAGGTAGCTCCGCCCCACGCCGCATCAACATGAAAGTGGCAATTAATTTCTTGTGCTAAATTAGCCATGTCTTTAAGTGGGTCAATATTACCGGTTTCTGTCGTCCCGGCTACACCAATAATTGCCATCACTTTAATGCCTTGCGCTTCAAGCTCTAGCGCTTTTTCTCGCATAGCAGCTACATCAACTTTATTATCAGCCGATGTTTTAATACCAATTAAATTCTCACGGCCAATACCTAGTAAATCTACCGATTTGCCCAACGAGTAATGACCTCGCTCAGAGATTAAAACCGCCAGTCCTTTGTAACCATAGTGGAGCATTCCCGCCACTAAACCTTGTGCAGCAATGCCTTTAAAGTTGCCATCCGCTTTCAATAAGCGGTTGCGGGCAATCCAAAGTGCTGTAATGTTAGCTACTGTGCCACCAGAGCAAAATGCTCCTAAAGAGGTTTTTGCACTGTGCATCCATTTAGAATAAAAGCCATCATTTTGTCCATAAGCTAAATGATGCATCATTCCTAAAACTTGACGCTCTAATGGGGTAAACGCTTTTGAGGTTTCTATTTTTACAAGGTTTTGATTTAGCCCAACCATTAATTTCGATAACGGCAGTAAAAAATGTGGCAGAGCAGACGTCATATGACCAATAAAGCTTGGCGCTGCGGTATGTACAGAATGAGCAACCAGCTGTTCCATAATATCTTGGGCATAGCAAGACACAAACGTTGGCTCTTCAGGGATAGCCGCCGATTGAAAATCTTTTTCTATTTCATGTAATGGTTTTTCAATTGCCGCGATATTTTCGTTTAAGAAACCTGCTAAATTACTCGAAATTTCAAGCTCTATTTTGCTCAAAGTTGAGTCAGGTGCCTCTGGAACGGTAAATATCCGTTTGAGGCTTTCTTTAGAGGCGACGGCACAACGCTTTTGATCCATCTTCATACCTAGTGTGTGACTAAAACACCTGTTAGTTTGTAAAACACGCTAATTTAAGGTGTTTTTAAGCAACGGCATTTCTAAAAAATTGCGCTAACTTTACTGCAATATGACAAAAATGTCTCGTTTTAAGCCATAAAAGACAATACAAAATAGATAACATTTCACTATTTTTTATATTTAGTACAAAGGGTAATTAAAATATTGGGCATTTATAATTTTTAAGTATAATAAATCTAACAAAAAATAAGGATGTTACATGCTAAAAGGAAATCTAAAATTAACTCGGTTGGCGCTCGGTACCGTCTTTTTTTTAGTCAGCTTAATAAGCTACAGTTACTACACCTACACTGCCATCAATAATGATGTGATACGCAGCATTGATAATCGTTTATTAAATGCAGCCACCAGCGTAAAGTACATTTTAGGTAGTGATTATCACGATAAAGTAGCGCAAGAAATTAGCTTTTCAAGCTATCAAAATAAAGCTGACCAGCTTTCGGCGTTGGCCAATGATTTAAATATAGATTATTTATATTCAATGGTACTGATTGATGAGAATGTTTATTTTACTGCCTCTAGTTACACTCAAGATGATCAAAATAACGGTAAAGTTACTCAGTTTTTAGATCTTTACCCCGAAGCCACGCCCATCAACATAGCTGCATTTTTATCAACATCCCCTATTTTTGAAACCTCAACAGCGCATCGCGGCCATTCTAAAACAGTATATATTCCTCATCTGGCAAAAAATGGCAGAACCTATATTACAGCTGCAGATATTAGCGTTGATAAAATTAGCAATGCGTTAAAAACAGACTTATATCAATCTATGTTTCATTTTTGCTGCGTAATTATTATTTTATTAATAGTTTATATTCTTTATTACTATGGAGTACGTCGTTCATTAATGAGCGACCATGCAAGCGGATTTGAAAATCATATTGCCTTAGAAAAACGGCTAAAAAAAAGCAATGAACATCATTTACAAATTGCGATTATTTTAGTGAACGAAATTGATAATATCAGCCGTTTTTTTGGCACAAAAACAGCCGATGAAGTGATGAAAAAGCTGCTCACTCACTTTAAGCAGCAAGCCCGTTTGCACGCACGTATTTATCGTATTGCAACTAATAAACTCGCTATTTTGACTGATAAAGAAACTCCCTTTGATGAGCTATATAGCATCATCCAGTCACATGATAAAAATATACCGTTTTTAAATCAGCCTTTTATTTATATTACCCTTAACGCTGGTGTAGCTAGAGGCAATAAGTCATTACTGCTTAAGAATGCTCATATTGCGTTACTGCAATCTAAGCAGGGCGATCAGAGCATAGTTAACTACTGTGAGGCAATTAACGACGCTAAATCTCTATATTTATATAATGTTGAAATAGCAAAAGAAATTCGTGAAGCATTTGATGCTCATCGTGTTGTTCCTTACTTCCAGCCGGTTATAAATACTCATACCGATGAAGTTATTAGGTATGATTGCTCACCGAGAATAGTCACTTCACAAGGGGAGATTTTAACCCCTGATACCTTTGCAAATGCACTAGATAGACTGCGTATGAATGGCATGTTAACCCATACCCTATTTACTCAATGTGTTTCACGTTTTCGTAAATCGGCAATTTGTTGGGAGCTAACAGTGTGCGCTGAAAACATTGCTGATCCCACTATTTATGATCATATTGCCTATGAACTTCATCGCTATCCTAATCCTGAAAATATCACTATTTCAATTTTAGAGTCGCAGGTTATTTCACATTACTACGAAATAAAGTCATTTATCGCAATGGTAAAAAGTAAGGGAGCAAAGGTGGTGATGCGCTGCTGGGGTAATGAATTTATTAATACCCTCAATACGTTAAAAGTGGAGGTTGATGGTATTAAACTCGATGGTGCAATCACAAAGCAGCTGTTAAATGATGCAAATACGTCGCTATTTATAACCTATATCGCTGATACAGCTCAGCAGCTTGAACTTGAATTGGTTATTGAAGCGGTAGAAAGTAATACAGTTGCAGAGTTGCTCAGCCAGCTAAATGTAACGCTGATGCAAGGTAGCTACCTTGGCAAATCAACGCCACATGTTACTGACTTTAAAAAAGCAATGAATTAGTTATTAAGATTAATGGCTAGTCGGTGGCTTTGCTGACCACTGGCCCAGTACTTACGCTCAAAAGGGGTAATTGCTTCGTCTGATTCAAACAACGCGGTTTGACAAGGATACCCAGCTAACTCGAGCGCTCTGGCAAACTCTTTAACATAGATATCCCAGTTACTGCGCACTTCAAGCAAACCACCTAGTTTTACAATAAAGGGGAAGATAGCCGCCCCATGCCAGCGCCGTTGAATGTGCTTAGACTTAGGCCACGGGTTTGGGTATAGCAAATAATGATGAGTAGGCTGCCAATTAGCAGCGACAGCTAAACGCCAAAAATCATTTAAGTCAGCTTGCACTAAAATGTATTGACCACTCTCAGTTTGTTTATACTCAACATCATGCTTATCAAGTCGGTGAGATGACTTATCAATGCCCACAACTAACGCATCAGGATGACGTTTCGCTAAATTAGCAGTGCTTTCGCCAACGCCACAACAGGAGTCTAGAATAAGCGGTCCATCAAAGGCTTGCACCTTAGCATTAACTTCATCAAATGCGGTTTGAGTATGCGCTGCAATTGGCTTTTTAAACTCGGCTTGTAAGTGTTTATTAACTATTTCATCAAGCTTTTCATGAAGTCCCGCTTGATTAGATACAATACTACGTGAATTTGCATCGCTCATTAGTGTCTTAGCCCCACACCTTTTTTAATTAGCGTCAGTGCTAAAGTAAATAATACGCTGATAAAAACCAACAACACCGCAATCGCAACTGTTAAATCAACATCAGAAACACCTAAAAATCCGTATCTGAATGCGTTAACCATATAAATGATCGGATTTATTTGCGATACCATCTGCCAAAAATCAGGCAGTAAAGTGATTGAGTAAAACACCCCGCCTAAATAAGTTAGAGGCGTTAAAATAAAGGTCGGAATAATACTTATGTCATCAAAGCTGTTTGCATAAATAGCGTTAATTAACCCGCCCAAGGCAAACACCGCCGAGGTAAGAATAACAGTGGCTATAATCACAAAAATATTATGTATTTGTATATCTACAAAAAATAAAGAAACGCACGTTACAATAAAGCCAACCATAATACCACGGGTCATGCCTCCGCCCATATAACCCAACACAATGATGTAATTAGGCACAGGTGCAACCAATAACTCTTCAATACTTTTTTGAAACTTAGTTGAGTAAAAGCTCGAAGCCACATTCGAGTAAGAGTTTGTTATAACTGACATCATAATAAGGCCTGGAACAATAAACTCCATGTAACTAAAGCCGCCCATATCGCCAATACGCGAGCCTATTAAGTTCCCAAAAATAACAAAATATAAGCTCATAGTAATCGCTGGCGGCACTAAGGTTTGCACCCAAATACGCAAAAAGCGAATACACTCTTTAATCCAAATACTTTTTAAGGCTACGCCATATTTAAACATTTATTCGCCCCGCCCTTGCTCTAATAAACCTACAAATAATTCTTCTAATCGATTTGCTTTATTACGCATGCTCAGAACAGTATTACCTTGTTCGGTTAACGCGCTGAATACAGCATTGAGCCCTTGTGATTTAGCCACTTCAACTTCAATGGTGTGATCATCAGTCATGGTAAAATTATACCCTTCAAGTGTCACCGGATTGGTAGGCTGCTTTAAATCCAGTACAAAGGTTTCTTTGTCTAATTTAGCCAACAAAGCTTTTATGGTGGTGTTTTCAACTATACGGCCGGTATCAATAATAGCGATGTTTTTACACAGTAGTTCGGCTTCTTCAAGGTAGTGAGTGGTTAAAATAATGGTCACACCTTGTTCGTTGATTTGTCTTAAAAAGTCCCACATTGAGCGGCGCAGCTCTATATCAACGCCCGCTGTTGGTTCGTCTAAAATAAGTAACTTTGGTTCATGCATTAAGGCGCGTGCAATCATCAAGCGACGCTTCATACCACCAGAAAGGGTACGCGCTTGCTTATCTTTTTTCTCAAGTAGCCCAAGTTGTGCTAAGTACTTGTCAGCACGTTTGTGCGCTTGCGCGCGCGGTACACCGTAGTAACCTGCTTGATTAACGAGTATTTGGCTTAGGGTTTCAAACTGACTGAAGTTAAACTCTTGTGGCACTAAGCCCAAGTTGGCTTTCGCCGCTTCAAGGTCGGTATCAATATCATGACCAAATACTTCAACTTTACCTTTGGTCTTATTTACCAAAGAAGATATCACCCCAATAGTGGTTGATTTACCCGCTCCATTTGGACCTAACAGTGCAAAAAAGTCACCTTCATGCACTTGTAAATCAACGCCTTTTACTGCCTCAACCCCATTTTTGTAAACCTTGGTAAGGCCTTCAATATTTAAAGCAATGTTTTGCTTATTCATTTCTTACCCTCACCATAACCCCAGCGCTTTGTGAGATTATGTTCAATATTTAAATGATCTAAAATTCGCGCCACCATAAAATCAACTAAGTCTTCTATGCTTTGTGGTTGATGATAAAAACCAGGTGCAGCGGGCATGATAGTGACCCCTAAACGCGACAATTTAAGCATATTTTCTAAGTGAATTTCGCTAAACGGAGTTTCTCGAGGGACTAAAATAAGTTGACCTCGCTCTTTTATCACCACATCGGCAGCGCGCTCTAATAAATTATCTGATGCGCCGACTGCAATCGCAGACACAGACCCGGCACTACATGGACATACTATCATTTTTTTCGGTGCTGCTGAGCCCGAAGCTACAGGGCTGAACCAGTTATCTTTGCCAAATACCTTTAATTGTTCGCTCTTGGCGTTAAATAATGCACTTAACTGCTCGGTAGCTTTATCTTCATTCCCTGATAACTTTATATTAGACTCGGTATCAAAAACTACACGCGCGGCACTTGAGATAAGCACATACACTTGAAATTGTTGTTCAAGTAACACTTCCAACAGCCTTAATCCATATGGTGCGCCTGATGCGCCACTAAATGCTAAGGTAATTGTATCTTTAAATTGCACATTATTCTCCGCTGTATTTATCGGCCAAACCATCAACAAGTTGCTGATGAAGACCATTAAAACCACCATTACTCATAATTAAAACATGTTGATTTGGCTCAATATTCTCAAGTACTGTATCAATAATAGCGGTTGTAGAATCAAAGCATTGCATACCCGCTTTGTCAGCTTGCTCTTTAAGTGACCAGTTTAAGTTCTCTGGCTCAAATAACAGCACGTCGTCTGCATCGCGAAGTGAATCGAGAAGTGTAAATTGATGCACTCCCATTTTCATGGTGTTAGAGCGCGGCTCTAAAATCGCAATAATTTTTTCATCCCCCACTTTAGCACGCAGCCCCGCAAGTGTTGTTTGTATTGCCGTTGGGTGATGGGCAAAATCGTCATACACTTTAATATGATTAATATCTGCTTTAAGCTCCATTCGCCTTTTTGGGCTGATAAATTCACTCAAAGCTTCAATACTGTGTTCTATTGCAATTCCCACATGGCGTGCTGCTGCAATAGCCATCATGGCATTTTTAACGTTATGCTCACCAATCGCTTGCCAGCTAACAACGCCTTGTAACTGCCTATTTAGTAAAACATTAAATTGAGAACCATCGGCTTTGAGTAATTCATAACTCCAATCATCACCTAATGTTTCGCTCTCGCTCCACAACCCTTTTGCAATCACATCGCTCAGTGCTTCATCATTTTTTGGCCAAAGCACTTTGCCGCTTTGCGGTAGTGTACGTATCAAATGGTGAAATTGTTTTTTAATTGCGTTTAAATCTTCAAAAATATCAGCATGATCAAATTCAAGATTATTTAAAATAAGTGTTCGAGGTAAATAATGAACAAACTTACTGCGTTTATCAAAAAAGGCCGTGTCGTACTCATCGGCTTCTATAACAAAAAATGGCGTTTGCCCAACTCGCGCAGAAAGACCAAAGTTTTGTACAATTCCGCCAATTAAAAAGCCCGGTTTTAAACCCGCATATTCAAGTATCCACGCCAACATACTGGCGGTGGTTGTTTTACCATGAGTTCCCGCCACAGCCAGCACCCATGAATCTTGTAATAAGTTACGTTTTAGCCACTCAGGTCCTGAAGTATAAGGCAGGCTCTTATCGAGTACATATTCAACACACGGGTTACCACGGCTCATAGCATTACCAATAACAACGATATCTGGAGCTGGCTCTAGTTGAGATACGTCATAGCCCTGTGTTAGTTCAATACCCAGTTCTTGTAACTGAGTACTCATTGGTGGGTAAACGTTTTGATCTGACCCAGTAACGTGGTGACCCAATGATTTAGCTATAGCGGCAATACCACCCATAAATGTGCCACAAATACCCAAAATATGTATATGCATTTACTATCCTTTCATCCTGCGCGGAGTTTGCTCTAGGGCAAAATTTAATGGCGTTATAATGCCAAAATTTAGCTTAAGTTACCATTAACCCTTGGCGCAAATAAAAAAGCCTCCCAAAGTGGGAGGCTTTCCTGAAGATTAATAACTTATAGCATTAAAAAGAATATTAAACCGACACCTAATAATAAACGATAAATAACAAATGGTAGCATTCCCATTCGCTCAATCACTTTTAAAAACATAAAAATACAAGCATAAGCTGATAAAAACGACAGCACTACACCTAACAATAATGCCGTCCAATCTACGATATGATCCCCAAGGGCAAGCTCTGCAGTATAATAAAGACCCATCATTGAAATGATTGGAATAGCTAATAAAAACGAAAAGCGCGCTGCACTTTGCTTGTTCATACCTAACATTAAACCCGCTGTCATGGTAATACCTGAACGTGAAGTGCCAGGGATCATTGCAACGGCTTGTGCAAAGCCAATAATGAGGGCCGTTTTCCAGTTTAGCTGATAGATTGTTTTTATTTGCTTACCTTTGGCATCGGCGTACCAAAGCAATAGACCAAATACGATTGTTGTGGTCGCAATCACCCATGCACTGCGTAAGTACAGTTCAACAAAATCTTTTAATAACAAGCCTAAAATAGCTGCTGGCACAGTACCTAAAATGATCCACCAACCTAGTTTGCTATCATCTGTTGTGCCCTGCACGCCAAACGATTTAAACCAAGCACCGAGTATATCGGCTACTTCTTTACGGAAATAAATAACAACCGCAATTAAAGTGCCTACGTGAACAGCAACATCGAACGCTAACCCTTGATCCTCCCAGCCTAAAATTTGTGATGGTAAAATTAAGTGTGCCGAACTCGATATAGGTAAAAACTCAGTAAATCCCTGAATTAGGGCTAAAACAATTATTTCTATAATACTCATGGGTTAGAAAACTCCACCTTCCATAGCTTTTGTTGAGGGTTGTTATATGCATTCCATATTTGGGCAATCGTTTGTTTTGCTACCGGATGATAAAAATCAGGGGCCACCTCAGCTAAAGGCTGCAAGACAAAGGCATTTTTAGTAATTTCGTCACGCGGTAATTGTGCTGGGCTCTCGCAAATTACATCATCATAAAAGAGTAAATCGAGATCCAGTGTACGTGGGCTAAACTTTTTATCATTTGCTTGGCGACCATTGTCGCGTTCAATTTGTTTTAATAACGCGCAAACATCAACAAGCGCCATGTTAGTGGTGGCTGCAAGTACTGAGTTATAAAAGTTATTACCGGCAAAACCCACAGCTTCACTTTCAAATACTGATGAGTGATGTGTGTTTTCAAAGTGCTGATTTAACGCCACTAGAGCACGCCGAATATGCTCTGCCTTGTTAATGTTTGAACCAAGGCTAATAAATATCTGCGCCATTTAAGCCGTAGCCTTGGTGCGCGTAATCTCTACACCCACAGTTTGCGCTTGTGAAACTGCAGCGGGCTTGCTAACTCTTATCGTTACTTGAGGAGTATTAAATTCGGTTAAGATAATTTGCGCTAATTGTTCCACTAGCGTTTCTAAAAGTTCGACTGGTTTAGCCGTACTGTGCTCGATAACTCGCTCACTTACCTTAGCGTAATCTAATGCTAAGTTAATATCGTCGTTTTGTGCTGCAGGCTTAATATCGCTTAGCATTTCAATATCAAAGTATAGGCTTTGTTTACTTTTCTTTTCAAAATCATACACCCCGATAATCGTTTCGACATGCAATTGTGATATAAATACCTTGTCCATTGATACTCCAAATGACTGTAACAAGTCACTGAGTTAATTACATATTGTATCAATCAAATTAATACTGTATATACTTTAATCAGTGTTTAAATATACTAAAATTACTTCTACAATAGAATAATTACAAAATTGCGAGTAATTTAAGAAACCCGTAAATTTTGACGCCAATAATAGCTTAAAAGTAATGATTAAAAAATAAGGAAGCGCGTGTTAGTCATTTTAATGTTTGTATTAGCCTATTTGCTCGGCTCGATTTCATCGGCCATTTTAGTGTCGCGGCTATTCAAACTTCCCGATCCACGCACAAATGGCTCCAATAACCCAGGAGCAACCAATGTTTACCGTTTAGGCGGCGCTCTCCCCGCATGCTTAGTTTTAATATTTGATATTTTAAAGGGCACTATCCCTGTTTGGGGCGCTTACTTTTTAAAACTTGAGCCGCTAGAGCTTGGTTTAATTGCGGTTGCAGCATGTTTAGGGCACATGTACCCATTATTTTTTAGTTTTAAAGGTGGTAAAGCGGTCGCAACAGCATTTGGCTCGTTACTGCCGATAGGGCTCTCTTTAGGTGGGTTATTGATTGGTACTTGGCTGATTATTGTCGCGATTACCCGCTACTCATCCCTTGCAGCGCTAGTAGCTGTGACGCTAGCACCTTTATATACATGGTGGATAAAGCCGTTATACACCTTACCCGTGACCTTTATTACGCTACTGATCATTATTAGGCATCGCACTAATATTGTGCGTTTATTTAAGGGTGAAGAACCAAAAGTAGGGACTAAACAAGCCCCTACAGATGACAAGAAGTAATAACTAACTTAAGTTCTGGTTAACTATATTGCTTCTAAGCTATCGATTGGCCAGCGCGGTTTAGTTTTCATATCAAGCGAAGCAAACTGTCCCGCTTTTAAACGCTGCATACCAGCATAAGCAATCATTGCGCCATTGTCGGTACAAAACTCAGTGCGTGGGTAATACACTTCGCCCTTCATACCTTGCATCACACGCTCTAGTTGCAAACGTAGTTGCGTATTAGCACTTACACCACCGGCTATGACTAAACGTTTAATACCTGTTTGCTTTAGTGCACGCTTACACTTAATCACTAAAGTATCTATAACGGCTGTTTGAAATGCATGGGCAATATCTGCTTTAGTTTGCTCGTCGCTATCATTTTCACGAATAGCAATCGAAGCGGCGGTTTTTAGGCCACTAAAGCTAAAATCAAGACCAGGCTTATCTGTCATTGGGCGCGGAAAAATAAACCGTTTGGCAACGCCTTGCTCAGCCATTTTAGCTAAACGAGGACCGCCAGGGTAATCAAGCCCAAGTAATTTAGCTGTTTTATCAAATGCTTCACCTGCAGCGTCATCTACCGACTCACCCAATACTTCATATTGGCCAATACCCGCGACCTTTACCATCATGGTATGACCGCCAGATACGAGTAAAGCAATAAATGGAAATTCGGGAACGTTTTCCTCAAGCATTGGCGCTAATAAATGCCCTTCCATATGGTGCACTGCTACAGCTGGAATGTCCCAACCATACGCTAAAGAGCGACCAATTGAGGTACCTACTAACAAAGCCCCTACTAAACCTGGTCCTGCCGTGTAGGCAATACCGTCTAAATCTTCAGGTCCACAGCCAGCTTGTGCAAATGCCGCATCAATAAGCGGCAATGTTTTACGTACATGATCGCGAGATGCAAGCTCAGGTACCACACCACCGTAATCAGCATGTACTTTTACTTGGCTATATAATTGATGAGCCAGTAGCCCTTTTTCATCATCATAAATAGCAATACCAGTTTCATCGCATGATGATTCAATGCCTAAAATTCGCATTGTTAATTCTCCTGCCACCTAACAAGGTGTTTAAAACAAATAACTTAAAGTGCTAAACCAATGTTAGTTTGGCCATCAGCAAGGACATGCTTTTTCAATGCTTTTACATTTTCAGCAGTAATACGCCCCATAGCTTCTACAAAATCAATTAGTTCACCTAATACCTCTATTTCGTATTGCATTAGTGGGTGTTCACGTACTGCTTTATTATCAGCAACATCCCCTTCAACCGTCATTTGATACTCAATAAAGCGAGCCACAGTTGCCTGCGATATTTTACTCACATTAACAAATTCTTGCTCGTCTTGTGCTAAAAGGCCATGCATTAAGCTCAATAATGAGGTGGCAGCGTCAATGGCAGGGTAAGTGCCAAACATATCAAAATCAGCAAGTTCAGGTACATTCGGCTCTATTTTTTCGACTTGCTTTTCTAAATCAATCTTACTTTTAGGAAGCAGTATCTTTTCCCAACATACATTTAAAGCATTACGTAAAATAACCTCATCGCCAAAACCGGTAGCCTCACTAAACAGTCCATAATTAGGCAACATACGCTCTATTAACGCACTGGCCAATACCGCTTTTTGCAGGTAATTTAACTCTCTAATACGCTGAAAATTATTCGCTTTTGTCATTCTTTAAAGTCCCACATGACCAACAAAAATCAAATGTTGATCCATTATGCTCATTACAGTTAGGGCACACCCAATCTGGAGCGGATTGTTTTACTTGCTGATAGTTTACCAATATTTCGCGTGCATGGCGCTCTTTTATCGCATAAACCTGCACACTTACTTGTGTTTGCTCAAACGGGATCTCGCCCATTGCACCTTGCAGCATTTCACCTTTAATTTGACACTCAATTCCCGCATTAAGAATCAATCCTTTTATAATATTGGCCTCTAAACTATTTTCTGCGTTATAAAGCGTAACCCAATCAAATGATGTTATATTTGAATCGCTATTATTAATATTTTGCAATATCCACCTCATTTACTTTATGTGTACAATTTGCCTGCGTAACCTAAAGCAAATAATATGATTTAAGGACACATTATGACGCTAACTACTCCAGGTTTACTTTTTCCAGCAATCTCGTTGTTGTTACTCGCCTATACAAACCGATTTTTAGTGCTAGCGCAACTAATACGAGAACTGAATGCACGTGAAGGGGAATCTATTCGTCCTGTTGTGGTGGCGCAAATAACCAACCTTAGAAAGCGAATAAAATTAATAAGAACCATGCAAGTATACGGAGTGGCTGCTTTTTTATTATGTACGCTATCTATGTTCGCATTATTTATAGAGTTTAATACCACGGGCATTATTTTATTTGGTGTCAGTTTAAGTTGCTTAAGCTTGTCTTTACTCACCTCCTTATTTGAAATTCACATCTCTTGTGATGCCATAGAAATTGAATTGCAAAACATTGAAAGTAAGCCTTTAAGTAACCGAGTAAGTAAAAATTTTATTGAGCCCAACCCTAAAAGCAAAAACAGTAATTAACAAACCGAAATTCTAAGAAAACGGTTATAAAATTGCACAAATTAGGCTAATGATAAAACCCAACAGTTACTTAACATTACCCAAAGGTATAACAATTTTTAGCAACTATTCTCTTTAAATAAGGCAAAAAGAAAGTTAATCTAATGAGGTGGTTAAAAACATTACTTCAACTGAACTATAGGGATATAAAGTCAGTATTTAATCTGTAATTCCCCTAGCTTACCTATAAAAAAGGACTATATAGTGAGATTTGAACAATTAGAACAATTTGTAGCGCTTGGCCTACTTCGTCATTTTAGGCAAGCTGCAGAACAAACTCAAATTAGCACATCGGCGTTAACTCGAAGTATTCAAACTCTTGAAACAGAGCTTGGCTATGAGCTTGTTACTCGCTCTACTCGCTCGGTTAAATTAACTCAAGCAGGCGAACTTTTCCTCGACTTTGCAAAAAATACCCTCAATGAGCTAGAACAAATAAAACATCGTGCTTTTCAGTCAATTAATGGCACTGAAGAGAAAAAACTGGTTATTGGTTACACCACAACAACTAGCAGCATAGTACCAATTACCTGCGGTGAATTTTTAAGCCAATACCCGCATGTTAAAATCGAAATGCAGCTACAAAACAAAACTGAGCTTCATAGAAAGTTACTTCAAGGCGAAATTGACATTAGTGTATGCTCGCAAATAGTCAATAGCATTGGTAGCGACATACAATTACCTGATCAGCTTATTTTATTTTGTTCAAAACAACATCCTTTAGCAAATAAAAGCGATATTAGTAAAAAAGAACTCGAAAGTTATCCAATGTTCAGTTGTTTTTCACAGTCAAAACAAGTGCAATCAATGCTTAATGAAGTAGTAGACTCATTAAATAAAGTATCAACTATTAAAGTGGGCAGTATTGAGCAGGTCATGGCTGGACTTGAAAAATCAGACCATTTTGCGATTGCCGGTATTGAACACACCAGCTCTGTGGCAGAAAACCAAAATTTGATTCAACTTAAAACTAATAACGATATTAGCCATGAGCAACTTATTGTGCAAACCAGCCAACAAATAGAAGCAGGTGAGCATGTTGACCACTTACTCTCGCTAATAAATAAAGTCTCAAAAGCATAACATTACACCATGCGCTTTGGTGAACGCGATAAATTTGTAGCTTTAAAGTTTTTTTACATTAAACTAACGCTCCCTACTATTATGACTAGCGTTAATGAACAACTTTACAGCTTCTGGAATTTATCTAGAGCAGATTGAAACGCATGGTTATGCCATTATTGAAAACGCCATTGATAGTGACCTAATCTTTGATTTAATGGCAGATTGCTACAGAATAAATCCCCATTTTAGCCTTGCTGGTATTGGTCGATTAAATAACTTGCAAATTGATAATACAGTTCGTAAAGACAAAACCTATTGGTTTGATGGCAGTTCAAATGCACAACTTGGCTACCAGCAAGTAATGGAAGCAGTTCGTAATACGCTTAATCGAAGTTTCTTTATGGGTTTGTTTGATTATGAATGTCACTATGCAAAATATACGCAAGGTGATTTTTATAAAAAACATGTAGATGCATTTAAAGGTCGTTCAAACCGTGTTTTTACTACCGTATTATATTTGAACTCTCCAGAGGAAGGTGGAGAGCTAGTTATTTACAAGCCTAAAAGTAAAGGCATAGAAATAGTAATAAAACCCACGGCAGGCACTTTGGTATTATTTGAAAGCGAACGCTTTGTACATGAAGTACTTCCTGCTGTTGATAACCGCTATTCGATTGCTGGTTGGTTCAGAAAAAACGCGTCAATTAGTGGCATTATCGACCCACCCCGTTAAGCAAAAACGGGGTAAGAAAATAATAAACCAATAAAAATAGCCAGTCCTACGTAATGGTTATTTAAAAATGCTTTAAAACAATTATCTCGCTGGCGTAAATGAATCAAACGCTGTTGATACACAAGTAACATTGCTGCAATAGCTAATCCCAACCAAAAACTAAATCCTATTTGATTCATCAACCCAATTAAAAACATCAACGCAAAAAAGCTAAAGTTAAGTAGCGCTATAATATGGCGGTCATAACTGGCGAATAAAATAGCGGTTGATTTTACTCCTATTTTTAAATCATCGTCTCTATCAACCATGGCGTACATAGTGTCGTAAGCCACCGTCCAGCAAATATTGGCAATAAATAGCAACCATGCCTGCACGGGTAGAGAGTTTATTGATGCCATAAAAGCCATAGGGATTGCCCAACCAAAAGCCGCGCCCAATACAACTTGAGGAAGTTGTGTGTAACGTTTCATAAAGGGATAACAAAACGCTAATCCAAGTGCACCAAACGATAACAAAATAGTATTGGTATTAAGCAGTAATACTAATATAAAAGCGATGACAACGAGTAATAAAAACAAACTAATGGCTTCGCCACTACTTACCGCTCCGGTCGCTAGCGGCCGCTGACAAGTACGCTTTACTGAGCCATCAACTTTTCTATCTGCAAAGTCATTGATAACGCACCCTGCGCTACGCATAACTATTACCCCAAGGGTGAACACAATAAAATTTGTTAAGCTAGGCAAGCCATCATTCGCTATCCACAGTGCCCAATAAGTTGGCCAAAGTAGCAATAAGGTGCCTATGGGCTTATCAATTCGCATTAACTGGATGTAATAGGGAATATGATTAACAGACAAAGCGGCTAGTTTCATGAGTATAAGTAAGCTCCTGGTAAAAAAACCTCACAGACCAAAAATTGATAGTTATGTAAAGAAAATACGCTGCGTCTGCCCAGTAAAGAGCGATTCGGTAAATTAAGTTCGCTCACCAGTGATTGAAATGAGTGGCTATCATCAAAGCGCGCAATTTCAATATCGGTACGCTTTAACGCAGGATCTTGAAAGATTACATCACCTAACGGGCGTTCTCCCATATTGTGCAGCTGATTGTTTGTATTGTTACTTGTTATTGGCAACCAACTTTGAGCATAAACAATCGGTTGTTCATCACACAACAGTAACACTTCACGGTTAAGTACTGTACTTACCTGCTCACTTAATAGCGTTTGCTGTGATTGCGAAAGGTCTACTTTTTGCTCACTCAACACTTTTACAGCAAAACGCTGAGACTGACTTTTTAATTTAGCCGTTAAAGAATGGGGTTCAAATAACCACTCTTTCTCAGCGTTAGATAAGCCAGTGACTTGAGCGGTACTCTGCCAATCAGCAGATAAAGAAAGAGGAAAAGTAATCACAATAACTCTACTTGAAAAAAATCTGAGAGATCATAACATTGCCAACGAATTTGAAAAAGCGCGATTTACTCAATACCAAGCATATCTTGTGTCATAAAAAGCTAACCAGCATTTGACTCTCGTTATCGCCTATCCCAAACTTGAGTCCAGAGTACTTTTACAAACACAACAAATAACAGCATCTTGCTGTATCTTATTTACTAATAAGTATAAACTATTTGTAATTAGTTTACGGAAACGCTTTTGAAATGAAAAAAACAGTATTTACAGGCCTTTTTATTCTTTTAGTCAGCCTAACTAGCTTATCAGCACGTGCTGAGTCTACTGTGGGTTATTTTGGGTTTGAGCCAGACATTATTACCAATTACATTGGCCCATCGAGTAAAAAAATGGGTTACGTTCGCGTTACAGTTGATTTAATGCTAAATAAAACATCCGATATTGCCATTGTAGAACACCACACCCCGCTGTTACGTGATGCGCTAGTAGAGATATTATCAAAAGAGCCTGAAAACAAAATAAAGTCTTTAACAGGGCGTGAGCAAATTCGCCTTAAAAGCGCAGAAAAACTAAAAAGCTTACTTAAGGAAGAAACAGGCCAAGAAATAATCCGAGACCTGTTATTTACTAAATATTTATATCATTAGGCGCTTTTTGTTTTAAAAAGCTGGGCGGTATAGGCAAAAGCCATACCGCTAACAAGCCCACCTAAGTGTGCCCAATTAGCCATTCCAACAAATAATACATCTGCAAAACCAAGTACTAACCATACCAGCATAAAACCAACAATTGCGGTTGTAACCAGTGCAGGCTGTTTAGGGTTAAGCGCGCTGTAAATCCAACAAAAGCCTAATAACCCATATACAACACCGCTAAGCCCACCAAAGTTAGGACCGACCATTAAGTACTGTGCCCAATTACTTATTAAAGCGGTAGCTAAAAACAGCCCGATTAAACTCGACTTACCACATTGCTTTTCAATGTTGTCACCCAGCGATACCCACCAGATTAAGTTAAACACAATATGCATAGCGCTAAAATGCACAATAGCAGGTGTTAACCAGGTAAGTGGTGATGCAGGATTGAACTGCAACGCCATATAAATAGGCTCAAACGCACCAAATAAAAAAGCAACATAAACAACAATGCTGAGAATACTAACACCTTGATTAAGCCAGCTTAAGGCTTTAAAGCGGGCGACTAAATTAAGCGACTGCCCTTGATACTTTAGCGGTGACTGCGTAGTACCTACTTGCCATGATGCTTGTTGGTAACGCTCATGATTAGGGTTTTTAGCAAATTCGTTCCATAAAGGCTGCACTGTATGAAAGTCTTCAGGTGCCACACTAATAACAAGCGTATGGCCATCCTCAGTACGAATTTGCCCTGAAAGCCCTTGGCTTTTTAGGTAATCTATAAAGCCCTGTGCAGCACGGGGGTTAGTTAGACTGCCTAGCTCTATCATCGTGCTACTTTATCCTTGTAAGCGGCTTCCCACGCAGTAAAACCGCCATCCATGCTGTAAACATCTTCAAAGCCTTGCTCTACTAAGTAACTTGCTGCACCCTGTGAGCTCATGCCGTGATAACAAACAATAATAATCGGCTGGTCAAACTCTTTTTCCATCATAAATTGGGCGATATTTGCATTTGAAAGCGCTTCAGAGCCAGGAATGTGCCCTGTCTGATACGAGTTAGGATCGCGAATATCAGCAATCACCACATCTTCTTTGTCTAGCAGTTCGAGGGTTTGTGCGATTGATATATGTTTAAATGCCATAGTGCTCTCTTATAATTACAAAAAAGGCGACAAATGCCGCCTTTAATTCTCTTAACAGTGGATAATTAATCCCAGTTAAGAATTACTTTACCCGATTGGCCTGAAATCATCATATCAAAGCCAGCTTGGAAGTCATCAATTGAATACTGATGAGTAATAATTGGTTTTAAATCAAGTCCTGATTGAATCAAGCTGGCCATTTTGTACCAAGTTTCAAACATCTCACGACCGTAAATACCTTTGATCACTAAGCCTTTAAAAATTACTTGATTCCAATCGACCGCCATATCTGAAGGTGGAATACCTAACATAGCAATTTTGCCGCCATGATTCATGTTATTTAGCATGGCATTAAATGCACTCGGAACACCTGACATCTCTAAGCCAATATCAAAGCCTTCGGTCATACCTAGATCTTTAGCTACATCTTCAAGCTTTTCATTTGCAACGTTTACAGCACGCGTTGCGCCCATTTTACGCGCTAAGTCTAGGCGGTATTCATTTACGTCGGTAATAACCACATGACGTGCACCTACATGTTTAGCTACAGCTGCAGCCATAATACCAATAGGACCTGCACCAGTGATTAATACATCTTCACCCACTAAATCAAACGATAAAGCGGTATGTACTGCATTACCAAACGGGTCAAAAATAGAGGCCAGTTCATCGCTAATATTATCTGGGATTTTAAACGCATTAAATGCTGGGATCACTAGGTACTCAGCAAATGCACCTTCGCGGTTAACGCCCACACCGGTTGTATTTCGGCATAAATGAACGCGTCCAGCACGACAGTTCCGACAATGACCACAGGTTATATGACCTTCACCCGATACACGGTCACCAACTTCAAAACCGCGAACTTCTTGTCCCATGTCAATTACTTCACCCACGTATTCGTGGCCAACCACCATAGGCGTAGGAATGGTGTTTTGTGCCCACTCATCCCACTTATAAATGTGAACATCGGTGCCACAAATAGCCGTTTTACGTATCTTAATTAACAGATCGTTATGGCCTACTTCAGGCTTTGGCGCATCTGTCATCCAAATGCCCGGTTCTGCTTTTAACTTTGATAATGCTTTCATAATCCACACTCAATTAAAAAATCGCGACTATAACCGCGATTTAACAAGAAAATTAAATAACACCAATCTCTTTACCAATACGGGTAAATGCTGCAATGGCTGTATCAAGCTGTTCCTTGCTGTGCGCTGCAGAAATTTGGGTACGAATACGCGCCTGACCTTTTGGTACAACAGGGAATGAGAATCCAGTTACATAAATCCCTTCGGCCAAAAGCTTATCAGCCATAAGTGACGCTACTTTTGCATCCCCTAGCATCACTGGAATAATCGCATGATCTTTACCTGCACAGGTAAAACCTGCCGTTTCCATTTGCTCGCGGAAGTATTTAGCGTTTGACCATAGCTTAGCGCGAAGCTCACCGCCATTTTCAAGCATTTCTAGTACTTTGATTGACGCTGTTACAATTGAAGGCGCTAATGAATTTGAGAATAAGTAAGGACGAGAACGCTGACGAAGCCACTCAACAATTTCTTTTTTACCTGAGGTATAACCACCAGAAGCTCCACCAAGCGCTTTACCTAAGGTGCCAGTAATAATATCGACACGGTCGAGTACATTACAGTACTCAGGTGTACCTTTACCGTTTTCGCCAACAAAACCAACGGCATGTGAGTCATCAACCATAACGAGTGCGTCATATTTATCGGCTAAATCACACACTGCTTCTAAATTACAAATAACGCCATCCATTGAGAACACGCCATCAGTAGCAATTAGTTTAGTTTTAGCACCGGCTTCATCGGCTGCAATTAATTGCTTTTCTAAATCTGCCATATCGTTATTTGCATAACGGAAACGCTTTGCTTTACATAAACGAACACCATCAATAATAGAAGCATGGTTTAATGAATCAGAAATAATCGCATCGTCTGCACCTAAAATAGTTTCAAACAAGCCTGTATTCGCATCAAAACATGATGAATACAAAATGGTGTCTTCAGTCTCTAAAAATTGACTGATTTTTCTCTCAAGCGTCTTATGAATATCTTGTGTGCCACAAATGAAACGCACAGATGCCACACCGAAACCATGGTCATCTAAACCTTTTTGTGCAGCTGCAATTAGCTCTGGGCTGTTAGCTAAACCTAAGTAGTTGTTAGCACAAAAATTAATAACTTTATCACCTGATGCCACTTCAATTTGAGCTTGCTGCTGTGAAGTGATAACACGTTCATTTTTGTACAAACCTTCAGCTTTAACGTCTTCGATTTGCTGTTGTAATTGGCTAAAAAAAGCAGATGCTCTCATCTGTGATCTCCATTTGGTTGAACGGGTTAAACAGCAGACGCGTTGCTGCTATTTATAATGCGGGTATTGTAAAAGTTTAAGCGCCAAATTGCACTGTTTGTCATTCGTCGCAAATTAGCTAATTGGCAGGAAAAGCTGCCAGTTTACATGCATGAGATATATATTAAATGAGATCAGCAAGCAAAACAGGAAGTTCCTTGATTGAGTCACAAACATAGTCAGCGGACTTTACGGCTTGCTCATCAACTGTTTGCCCCGAACGTACCAATACTTTAGTGCGTATATTGGCGCTTATAGCAGCTTGCATATCACCTCGTTTGTCCCCCACCATCAAACTCAGTGCAGGGTCGATATGATGATCTTTCATTCCTTGAAGTAACATACCAGGCGCTGGCTTTCTGCAATCGCAATCTGTTAAATACGCTGGTAATGCATTTTCAGGATGATGAGGACAAAAGTAAACATCAGTAATTTCAATTTGATGATGACTAAACTGCGCTTTCATCCATGTGTTAAGGGCAAAAAAATCGGCTTCTGAGTAATAACCTCGACCAATCCCTGATTGGTTCGTTACAACAATTATTTTGTAGCCCGCGTCATAAAATGCTTTACACGTTGAAAACACACCCTCTATAAATTCAAACTCTTCGCTTTTAAATACATAGCCATGATCAACATTTACTACACCATCACGGTCTAAAAAAAGCGCCTTATTTGTGTGTTTACCATTCATAATAACGACTCTTTTTTAACAACATGGTCAAACATTTCTTTTACTGTATCCGTAGTTATTTGACTCATTAAATCATCGCCTTTAACCCGAGTACCCCAAGGTAATTGCTCGGCGGTTTTACCTGTTTGCTTTAATAAGTTTTGGTGATAAACCTCAACCACGTAATCTTGGTATAAATAAGGCCCCGTTCGCGCTGGGTTTGAATGCGCATATAGACCAATAACCGGTGTGCCAACAGTCACCGCCATATGGGCTGGGCCTGTATCGGGCGCAAGTACTAAACCCGCACGCTTAAGTACGCACAATAATTCTTTGAGTTTTGTTTTACCCACCAAGTTCAGAATGGGTGAATCAGAGTGCTTAATGATGTTATTTGCTAAATTAATTTCCAGTTCAGTCGGTCCACCAGTTAATACTATTTTAAAACCTTGCGCATTGGCATAATCCGCAAGCGCGGCATAGCGTTCGGCTAACCAGTTACGCTGTGCTTTACTTGCTGCTGGCGAAATAACGAATAGCTTATGTGATAAATAATCGTCACCTAACAGCTCATCAGCTTTAGCTTGATCTTTGTCGGTGTAGGGCATATTCCAAACAGGGACATAATCATCAACACCAATCGCTTGAGCAAAGCCTTTAAACCCCTCTAAAACATGCGTCTGAGACTGGGCTTTAATGCGTTTATTAATAAATAAACTATGTAGCTCTTTTGAGCGAGCCCAGTCAAAACCAATTTTAACTTTGGCAGGAATACAGCGAGCGACAAAACCAGCTCTTAAAGCCACTTGCATATTAAGCAGTACATCAAAACACTGCCCTTTGAAGGTTTGCTTTAACTGTTTTAGTGCCGTTTTCCCTTGTTTTTTATCAAATACAACAAGCTCAACGCCAGGCAAATCTGCTAACAGCATCGCCTCGACCTTCCCTATCACCCATGTAATTTTAGCATTTGGATGCGCTTTTTGAATTGCTTGTACTGCACTCACTGCATGGCATACATCACCAATGGCAGAAAGACGTAAAATACAAATTGATGTGTAAGTAGGCGCTGAAGTCACACGTTTCCTTGGGAGTAAAATAGTTAAACCCGATCTTAAATTATAATCGCGTCATTGCAAGTACTTATCCTTAGCCTGAAAACACGTTAATATGTGCACATATTTAAGCGAATTCTATGAGCTATGTTTAATCAACACGTCAAAAATAACCATGTCATTTTAAGCCATCCTCAATATAGCACCGAAATAGAGTTAGATTGGTTTGAGCCCAATTTCTGGCAACAACAGCAAAAAATTGTCGGCGCTAAAAAGGGGCGTGCAACTGCTTGGTTTTTTAAACACGCAGATTTAACGGCTGTGTTGCGCCATTATTGGCGTGGCGGCCTAATAGGAAAACTACTCAGCGATCAATATTTATACTTCGGACTTGAGCATACCCGCGTTTATCAAGAGTTTAGCTTAATGACTCGATTAATAGAGTTAGGCTTAAATGTACCAAAGCCTATTGCAGCTAAAGTGAGCCGACATGGCTTTATTTACCGAGGTGATATTATTACTGAAGCGGTTAGCGGCGCTAAAAGTATATTAGATATACTGATTGAACGCACATTGAGTGAAGCTGAGATAAAAAAAATAGCGCAAACTATTGCCCAATTTCATAGTAAAGGGGTTTATCACGCTGATTTAAATATTAATAATATTTTATTTGATGACTCTGGTGACGTTTACATTATCGACTTTGACCGTGGCGAAATAAAAGTTCCCCATAAAAAATGGCAACAAAGCAATATGTCTCGCTTACAGCGCTCCTTTTTAAAAGAGCAAAGCCGCAATAGTAACTTTCATTGGCAGCAAAACGATTGGCAAACATTAGGCAACCAATACAACCAAGAGCTCGAATTCCAAAAAACTTGCTAAATCAACAACCTGAAAACTACACTTTTGATAACTAATAAGTATTATCAAACAACATGTTTTTCAAACCTTGTGTAATAATATCAAAGCTGTGGATTGTTTCTAAAGTAGAATACTTATCAATAATATATTTATAACGAGACTCTGTAAGTAACGTTTGCACTTTTTCACTTATATCAACAATATCAAGCTGTGCCTGGTAAACCACTTCTGTGCGAGTACAACGAGTGAGGCGCTCACCTTGATCTTTTGAAATAGCACACGCAATAGTGGGGGTTTGCAAGGCAATAGCTTGGAGTAAAGTATCACCCGCGCTTAATAATGCCACCTTTGCCTGACTTAGTAAGGCTAAAAACTCTTCACCCTGAAGACTTGCTAAACAAGTAAGCTCATCGGTATCTGGTAATGGGCTCGTATAGTTAGGACCAAACACCACAACCCCTTTTAAACCCGTTTTTTTCGCAATAATCAGTCCTGCTTTATAATAGATATCAGCACAGCTTTGCCCATTAATCGTATGCCCACCGGATCCTGCATTTACGATAAAAAATTCTTTTTCTTGTAAGTTATAACGTGTCAGTACATCACTTTTTTGTTGCTTGGAAGCAAAAACGGTAAATGGTCCTACATTTTTAGGGTATGCCAACTGCAGCATATTGAGCTTTAGTTTTTCATACCATGAAAGAGGGTCGATACAGTAATCAGGCTGAACCACCCAATGAGTATCAATAAGACCCGCTCTATTTAGCTTTAAGCCCTTTGCCCGTTTTTTTGTATGCTGAGAAATAAAAACCACTATAGCACCCACACTTCTCGCGGCCTTCATTTGTTCTGCTCGCCCTGCGCAATCAAATAGCACCACATCTGGTTTGTATTGCTCAATAAACTGACATACACGTGTGTTTTCTTTTGTTGCCGATTGATTTAACAGTAAAGTAGGAAACGGGCAACTTTTAGCGTAAGCCGTGTGCTTATTTAAAATGAAATGAATATCTAACTGCTTGTCGTACTCTGAGGTAAGAGTATGAGCTAGCTGTAATGAGCGCATATATTCACCAATACCTTCTGGCGATGACACGGGAATAAATAAAAGTCGTTTGTTGCTCATTACTATCTCTGCTTTTCCTTTGCAGCGAGTATATCAACGCCATCTTTTTTACGATAGAGCTACAGTGTTTTAATCTGTTCCAGAGTAATATTTTTTAGCTAACCTTTGTTTAATGAGTTGATTTAATTACTGCAATAAAAGGCGTAGATTGCTAGACTTAGCCGCAATTAAAATCACAAGGATCTGAGCTTTGCGAAACAAAATTTTTATACTCTCTTCACTTTTTTGTGCCGTAACCACAACCGTGAATGCTGAACCCTGGGTAAAGCCTGATGACTATGGTCTTAGAGCTGATATACAACAGCTTGCCGATGCTGGCATTATTTTAGCGCCAGTAACAACGTATCCATTAATGTGGAAAAGCTTTATTAATGATGTAAATAATACGACGTTAGAACAATTATCTCCTCGCCTGCAGGATGCGTTATTGCGTGTGAAACATCGTTATAAGTCAGAAAATAGTGGCTCTCATAGTGTACAACTTTCAGCTTCCGCCAACTCAGATCCATTAGCCGTTACTAGCTTTGGGGCAACAAATACTCAAGAGTCTGAATTAACAGCAGCTTATGCTTACCTAGGACATAACTTTGCGGCTAAAGTTGCGCTTAATCATCGCAGTGATGGCAAAAACTGTTTAGTCAATGGCAAAACAACTGACGATATAGCCAAAAATGAGCAAGTACTAACAGACTGTAATGATACCTCTTTAGATGACAGCTATTTAGCTTATCGTATGGGTAATTGGATTGTAAGAGCAGGTGCCGTTGAGCAATTTTGGGGCCCAGGTGTTGATAACAGCTTAATTATGTCTGGTAATTCAAAGCCACTTCCCGCAATAAGCCTCAGCCGAGAACAAAGTAGCGCGTTCGAAACGCCTTGGCTTAGCTGGATTGGTCAGTGGAGCTTTACAGCACAAATGGCTAAGCTTGAGTCAACCCGAGTTGTACCTGATGCATTATTATGGAGTACTCGTTTAAATCTTCGTCCAATTCAACAATTAGAAATTGGCTTTAGTTGGTCAGCACAATGGGCTGGCAAGGGACAACCCAGTTCAGCAGGCGATTTTTTTGATTTAATAACCGGCGGAGGTGAATGTGTTGATGGTACCAATGATTGTGATGGTGAGCTTATAACTCGCTTGGGTAATCAACTCGCGGGCTTTGATATTCGTTGGTCTGACACTTTGTTTAATCAACCTTATGCGGTATATGCAAGCACGATTGGTGAAGATACCAGTGGCGGCATTAAGCCAGTAGACAGAGGCTATCTTGGTGGAATACAAACTACGACTCGTATTTATAATCAGAATATTTTATTTAACCTAGAATACACTGATACCGGCGTAGCGTGTTCTGCCACATCAGCAACTGAAAACTGCTTCTATGAGCACAGTATTTATAATTCAGGGTATCGTTACCATGGTCGCCCTATCGGCTCTACCTATGATAATGATGCGCAATCGCTAGTGTTAACCGTACTTGGGCAACTCTCAAGCGGAACTGACTGGCAAGTAAAATTACGTGATATAGACTACAACAGCGACAACCGTGATAGATACCCAAATAACCCAGACTTAGGTAACTCGATTACCAAAACAGCATTTAGCTCTAAACAGCTTGAAGTACGTTACAGAATGCTTGCCATGGGGGGGCGCTTGACCCTTGGTGGACTTGCCTCTAATAACGATGGAGCAGAAAACGATACGTCTGCATTTGCAAAGTTCGAATATAACTTTTAGTTTTGCAAGCATTAAAAAAGGGGATAAACCAAAGTTTATCCCCTTTTTTATTTCACTAACTAGCTAGCTTTTTATTTTGCTAATCACTTTTGATGTAGAGCAACCATCTAAAAACTCAAGCACTTCTACCTTTCCGCCATGACGCAACACGTGCTCAGCACCAGCAATTTGCTCAACAGTGTAATCACCACCTTTAACAAGAATATCTGGGCTAATTTGCTCAATTAGCTTTGCTGGTGTGTCATTTTCAGCCTCACTGCCAAACGGAATAACCCAATCAACTGAGGCTAATGCACTTAAAACCATAGCACGCTCATCTAATGGGTTAATTGGGCGCTCAGGGCCTTTTAAACGGGCAATGGATTCATCGTTATTTAAACCAACCACTAATCTATCACCACGCGCTTTAGCTTGCGCTAAATAGCGCACATGGCCTGCATGCAAAATATCAAAACAACCATTAGTAAATACAATGGTTTCACCATTTTGCTTTGCAAATTCAATATGCTGTAATACATCATCAAATGGGGTTTGATAATGCTCGCCAGTGGCTTGTAAGTATTGGCCTAACTTGCGGCTCAACTCTTCAGGAGAAACGGTAGCCGCTCCCAATTTACTTACTGCAATACCGGCTGCTAAGTTTGCAATTTCGACTGCATCTTTGGCGGTCATACCCGCACCTAGCATTACAGCTAATGTAGCAATAACAGTATCGCCCGCACCGGTTACATCACTTACTTCGAGTTGTTGCGCTGCAAAGTCATGCTTTTGCGTTGCATCAATTAGCGACATACCTTGTTCTGAGCGTGTTAGTAGCATGGAGTTAATACCCGCATCACTAATCAGGGTACGCGCGCTGCTAGCAAGCAACTCTTCTGAACCAACCTGACCACCCGCTAATTTAAACTCATTTAAATTAGGGGTTATGTAATCAGCTCCACGGTACAACTCTAAATCAGATGATTTAGGGTCAACAAGCACGGTTTTACCTGCATCTTTAGCAACCGAAATCATTTTTTGGATTAGCGCGAGTGAGCCCTTGTTGTAATCAGAAAATACAATAAAGTCGTAATCACTCAGCACCAGCTCTAATCGATTTAATAACAACTGGCTATGAGACTCATTAAAAGCCTCTTCTAAATCTAAACGCACAACTTGCTGATGACGACTGATCACCCGCATTTTAGAAATAGTCGGCAAATCGCATACACTCACAAGCTGTGAATTTATTTTTTCACCTTCTAGAATGTTTTCTAAAATTTGTCCGCTTTCATCCTCGCCAATTAGGCCAAGTAAACCCACTTTGCCATCTAGTCGGGCTATATTTTTAGCCACATTTGCGGCACCACCGGCTTTGTCTTCAAATTTACTGACTTTTACAACGGGTACTGGTGCCTCCGGCGAAATACGGCCAGAATCACCATACCAGTAGCGGTCGAGCATAACGTCACCAACCACTAAAATACGCGCTGCTGATAAGTTTTTTAATAGCGATAAATCCATTACTGCTGCTCCGCAACAACCATATCCATGGCTTCACACAGCCAATGGCCAATAAACATGTGCGCCTCTTGAATACGGGCTGTTTCATCATTTTTAATAATAATAGGTAACTTGGCGATGTCTTTTACTTTACCTCCATCGCGACCTGTAAATGCAACAGTGAATGCTCCTATTTTATTAGCGGCTTCTAACGCTAAATTAATATTATTACTGGTGCCCGATGTAGTTAAGCCAATTACAATATCTTCAGGTTTACATAGCGCCTGAACTTGGCGTTCAAATACTGTGTCAAAATGATAGTCATTACTGTGCGCTGTTAAAATAGAGGTGTCTGTGGTTAGAGCAATAGACGCTAACGGTCCTCGCTCTAACTTATAACGTACCACAAACTCTGCAGCCAAATGCTGAGCATCAGCCGCACTGCCGCCATTACCAAACCAAACAACCTTACCACCAGCCTGTAAAGCACTATGACATGCTTCTAACAACTGCATTACCTCTTGATGATACGCCTCCATGGTTTCGAACAATACTTGGTGACGATTTAAACTTTCTAGGTAGCTAGTTGCCACTGAATCTATAATTGACATGAGATATTCCTCTTGGAACTGAAATGGCAGGAAAAATTAATTTCATTATTCCATAATTTTATAGCCAAATCACCTCTATATAACTAAATTAAAGCACGGGCAGAAAGTTATTATTCAGATAAAGAAGGGTTTTTGCGTTGTTACCTTTTTCAAGTAGCTATTTTATATTGGTGTATTTAGATAAAAACGATTTCACGTTAAACTAGCGTCACTTTCATTTACATAAAGCACAGTATGGCACGCCTTTTTTATTCACTCGCATTAATTATTATTAGCCCGCTGATCGTATTTTATTTATATGTATTAAGAGGTAAAAAAAACGCAGGATATCGCGCTTATTTTAAGGAACGTTTTGGCTTCATAAGCCGCGCTTTATTTTCAAATAACAACAAACCGGTTGTATTTCATTGTGCTTCTGTGGGCGAGGTGTTAGCTGCCACTCCTTTAATTAAAGCCCTACAACATGAACAACCGCAGTTAAATATTTTAATTACCTGCAATACTCCAACAGGACGAGAGCAAGTTACCGCACAATTTAAAAACAGCGTTGCTGTTAGTTATTTACCAATTGATTTTCCTATGGCCACCACTCGCTTTTTAAAACGAGTAAAACCGCAATTACTCTGTATTTTAGAAACTGAACTATGGCCGAACTTAATGGCTAATGCGTACAAACAAAATATACCTGTATTGGTAGTTAACGCACGTCTATCTGAAAAGTCTCAGCAAGGCTACGAAAAAGTGGCCCAGCTAACTCGCAGTATCATGCAATCAATTACCGCACTTGCAAGTCACGACAAAACCGATGCAAATCGCTTTATTGAATTAGGGCTACCTGCTAAAAAAAGCCATGTAACGGGATCAATAAAATTTGATATTACCCCAACCACTGCACAACTCGATAAAGTAGCCTCTTTAAAGCAATATTATAAAAAAGCAGAACGCTTTATATGGGTCGCAGGTTCTACACACCCTATAGAGCATGAGTTTATTTTAGCAGCCCACCAGCAACTACTAGAAACACATCCTGACGCTTTGCTGATCATTGCGCCACGTCACCCCGAACAATTTGATAAAGTTGCAGAGCTACTGACTCACTCGAATCTTAGCTTTAGTCGTCGCAGTCAAAAAAATTATAACAATGAACAAGTTGTGTTAGCCGACACATTAGGTGAATTACAATATCTATATGGTGCCGCTAATATTAGCTTTATTGGTGGCAGTTTAATTCGCCGTGGTGGCCATAACCCATTAGAGTCTGCAGCTTTTGCAGTGGGTATACTTACCGGCCCTCATACCTACAACTTTAACCATGTTTACCCTGAACTTATTAGACTAAAAGGCGCCCATGAGGTTGAAAATACTGACGAACTGGCGCTTGCATTGCTTCGCTTGATTAAAAACACCAAAGCGTGTGATATTCTTGGTAGTAAAGCAGCTCAGTGCGTTGCTAAAAACCAAGGCGCTATTGCCAAAACGCTTGCTATTATAACTCCTTATTTAGAGCCAAAACCGTGACCAACTTAGCTATATCTCAAACCCGTGAATGGGTAAGCGCTGTGATTGTAAAATACAATTTTTGTCCATTTGCCCGTAAAGAAGTTGAAAATAACTGCATTCACTACACCATCAGTAACGCCTCAAAAATTGATGATGCTGTTATGGATATGCTTGAACAATGTACCCAGCTTGACCGTGATCCTCAGCGTGAAACAACTTTATTAATACTTGATAATGGCTTTACTGATTTTGAAGATTTTTTAGACCTTGTTGATTTAGCCAATGCGCTATTAGTTGCACAAGGTTTTGAGGGGAAGTACCAAATTGCAAACTTTCATCCTGACTATGTTTTTGCTGATAGTGATGAAGATGACGCTGCAAATTATACTAATCGCTCGCCTTTTCCTACTTTACACTTAATACGTGAGGCAAGTATGAGCGCGGCACTAGATGGATACAACGAGCCGGAGTCAATTCCTGAACACAATATCAACTTAGCTCGCCGTAAAGGCGTTCACTTTTGGCAGCAGCTACTTGAAAATTGCAAAAAACCGAGCGCATAAGCTCGGTTTTTGGTTTTTAATAATGCGCAGAGTTATTTTTTAACCCACTCACCATTAACTTCAACGAAATGCCCTGCTTGGGTTTTTTCAATGGTTTTTGCCGCCGCTAGTGCTTCTACTTGAGCAAGTGACAGGTTGTTCTTTTTCGCAAGTTTTAAATATTGTGCTTTGCGCTTTGCGTTAATTTCATCAACAACCGCTTTAGCCTCTGCATTTTGTACAACCAAACCTAAATAACCTGAGCTATCTTCACCCACAAGCCCTTGGTTTTTAGCATCATCTAAACTAATTGCCCAAGCAGAAAATGACAATAAAGCGGCACTTAAAAGTGTGATCACGTTTAACTTTTTATTTTTAAATAAACTCATAATTGCTCCTTAGAATAACTCACTGTCATCGCTAAATAAGTCATCTAGCTCTTTATCAACTTTTACGCGAATTTCATGATCAACCTTCACATTTAAATTAATGGTGATAGGCTCTTTCGCTGCCACTTCAACGCGGTGCGTACATGCACTAAGCAACCCCAGTGCTGTAAGTATTATCAGCCATTTAGTCATTTTTAGTTCCTTTTGTTGAATACTCTTGTTCAACTTTTTGAGTAATTTCATCACTTAAGCGCAATGCTCTTAAGAGTGTAAAAACATTTTCTTCATGGTTGTAATTAAAGTTAACTTGCTGCGCCTGTTCCTTATTGTATCCCTTTAAGTTTACACCTAAATAAAGCCAACCGTCAGGCTTTAAGTCAACACTACTGTTTAAGCTCTGAATGTCTAAATCTTCCAACAAGCTTAAAATCGGGTCCAGTTCTTGTTGCTGAGCTTTAACTGCATCAAAAGCTGCATTGTCAGTAATAACTAGTTTACCTGTTCCTTGGTTAGATAATTCACCGGATTTTACCGAAATACCTTGTTGATCAAAGTAAACGGGTAAGCGGCCATTCACTCGACCAGTTAGTGTAATGCCTGATTTATCATCTAAGGTAATAAGTTTACTCGCATCAATATTTTCAAATGTGACCAAAGACTGCTGCGCTTTTTCCGTCACTTTGTAGCTATCCAAAGCAAAACGACCACCAAGTACATCAGCAGTTATTTCTTCAGCGCGAGCAATAGAGTTCTCAACACTAAAATTACCGACAATGTTACTCACAACAGCACCTGCTCGTAACTCATTTAATTCAAATGTAGTAGGAGCCACATTAAGCTGCCCTGAATCATAAGAACCCGTTAAGCGACTGCTAAAATGCTTAGCTAAATAATCGTTGTATAAGCCACTTACCTGTTCGACTTGAAATGCAAACTCAGCCTGCTGTAAATTAACATCTCCGCGAACAACTCCATTAAAGCTACCGTCGGTCAGCGTGGCTAATGGTTCAAACTGCTGTAAAACAGGGTTAAATTTAGTCACAGCTTGATCTGCAACTGTTATCTCAAATGGGTGTTCCACAGCAGATATGTGGTGACTGGCTACCAACTCAATACCATCAATAAATACATGATGTGAGGCTTGAAGCGCCCGACTTTGCAGGCCTTTAGAGCTTATGCGAATATTACTTAGGTTTAAAAGATCACTGTTAAGTTGGGTAAGTTTAGTTTCACTGTTTAAATCGACAAATAATTCGCCAACAGCCAAACTAGAAGATGCTGATAATTGATTATTTACACCACGCACTTGGTATTGCTCATAAGCCACTGAGCGTAAATGGCTATCCAAGCTTGCGTTGATATTTTGTTTATCGTCAATCTCAGTCGTAAACTGTGCCTTGTAGCCCTTTACTGTTAATTTATCAAAACTAAGCTCAGCAAAACCAATCTCGCTGGTTATTTTCGCATTTTGCTGACGCTGTAAAACATTCTCTATTTGAAATAGGCCAGTGCTTGCTACCTTTTTAGCTGATACAGGTAAAAAACCAGGCAGCTCATCGACGTTTAATTGGTAGTTGCCATTCACAGCCAAGTTATTTAAAGCTGCATCTATTTCTATATGCTCAATACCTTCGCTGATAAACAATAACTTAATATTGCCTTTGGCATACTCTAACGGCTGCTGAACATTAATTGCTAGGTTTTTCAGGCTCAGCTTCGTTTCACTATTTTTAGTGTTTAATAGCATTGACGGTATAACAAGTTGTCCGTTTTCAAACTTTGCCGTATCACTGAGCATCAATTGCCATTTTAACGGCAGCTGCTTGGCTACAAATTCACGCTGTGATTGATTGTTTATAAGTGCCAAACAATCACTATCAAACGTTACCAAGCTGGTTAATTGCTGTGTATTTAACAAGGCTTTTTTATCGTTAAAGTGATAGTAAATATTCATATCACCAAAAGCCTTTAGCGTTACTGGGCATTTACTAAATTGCTGTGTAAACTCAGCATCTATGTTTGATTTTATATCAACGGATAACCCATCAAAGGTGAACTCATGCCCACTGTTTAATGAAAGCGCGGGTATCGGCTTTAGCTTTGTTAGTAATCCATCAACTAACTTAAAGTGACCAGTAATTTTATGATTGCTGACTGTTACCTCTGCGATTGCATCACCTGAAATCACAAATGTATTTAGCTTCTCTTCACCAATGCTAACCACTAATTCATCATGAAGTTGTGGGTGGGTAATTAACAATCTTTTGATATCAATTTTCGGCCGCTCTTTGGGTAAACTAAGTGCCAGCTTTTTGAAGGAGTTATTACTTGTTGAGACACTCTCGCTATCATTTAAACGAAGATTAGCGCGGCCAACAGTTATTTTTTTTGTATCAGCCACAATGCCACCAAGCTCAATTTGATGGCCTTGGTAAGTCAAACATAACCGGTTTACGTTTAAGCTAATATTTGCATTTAGTGACCAATCTAAACAATGTAGTTCAACGCCAGATTGGCTCAAAGATGGCGCTATAGCCCATTGAGTTATAGGCATACGAAATACATAACCCAGTGTTAGAACACTCAGAAATAAAAACACGATTCCCCATGCGATGCGTTTGATCATACTATCCTTAATTTGAACCTTGAACCTTGAACCTTGAACCTTGAACCTTGAACCTTGAACAGTCTAAACAAAAAAGGCTGCACAAGGCAGCCTTTTTATCTTACATCTAGATCATGAATCTAGCGTGTATATTAACCTACATTTTTACGCGCATTTCTAAACATACGCATCCATGGGCTATCCTCAGCCCACTCATCTGGGTGCCAAGAGTTAGCAACCGCACGGAATACACGTTCAGGGTGTGGCATCATTACAGTTGCACGACCATCTGTTGATGTAATACCCGTGATCCCCTCAGGTGAACCATTCGGGTTTGCTGGGTACTGTGTTGTTGGATTACCGTAGTTATCAACAAACTTAACCGCTACGGTGCCGCTTGCAAGTGCAGCCTTAGTTGCCGCATCGTTTGCAAATTCTGCATGACCTTCACCATGAGAAACTGCAATTGGCATACGTGAACCTGCCATCCCATTAAAGAACACCGATGGGTTTTCTTGAATTTCAACCAGACTAAAGCGTGCTTCAAAACGCTCTGACTTATTAGTTACAAAGCGCGGCCAATGTTCAGTACCTGGAATCAACTCTTTTAATGTTGATAGCATCTGACAACCGTTACATACACCTAAGCTAAAGGTATCTTCACGATGGAAGAAGCTTTGGAACTGATCGCGTGCCATATCGTTAAACAATATTGACTTAGCCCAGCCTTCACCAGCGCCTAATACGTCACCGTAAGAGAAGCCACCACACGCCACTAAACCTTTAAACTGTTCAAGCGTTAAACGACCTTCTAAAATATCACTCATGTGAACATCTACCGCAGCAAAACCAGCACGGTTAAACGCAGCAGCCATTTCTAGGTGCGAGTTAACGCCTTGCTCACGTAAAATAGCCATTTGTGGCTTAGCACCTGTCGCAATGTACGGTGCAGCTATATCTTCGTTTAAGTCAAAGTTAAGTTTAACGTTTAAGCCTGGGTCTTTTGCATCAAATTTAGCGTCAAATTCTTGCTTAGCACACTCAGGGTTATCACGACGCGCTTGCATCTGATAGGTTGTTTCGGCCCAAATTGTACGAAGCTCAGTACGCGTATGATTAAGTACTGTTTGCTCACCACGATTAAATACAATGTTATCGTCATTATTAAGCGAGCCAATCACATGGCTAATTGCGGCAACACCATGCTGCTCAAATACAGCTTTTACAGCATCTAAATCACTGTTTGCTACTTGAATTACAGCACCTAACTCTTCGTTATAAAGCGCTTCAATATCCGAGCCAGTCAAAGTCGCTAAATCTACGGTTACACCGGTATGTCCGGTAAACGCCATTTCAGCAATAGTAGTAAACAAGCCACCGTCTGAACGGTCGTGATACGCAAGTAACTTGCTATCAGCCACTAGCGCCTGCATAGCATTATAAAAGCCTTTTAGTAACTCAGGGCTGTCTACATCAGGAGTAACATCACCAAGCTGCTTATAAACTTGTGCAAGGCTTGATGCGCCCATACGGTTTTTACCCGCACCTAAATCAACTAAAATAAGCGAAGTGTCGCCCTTATCAGTGCGCAGCTGTGGAGTCACCGTTTTACGTACATCGTCAACACGGCCAAAGGCTGTAATAATCAGTGATAAAGGCGATGTTACTGATTGCTCAGTTGTATCATCTTCATTTTTCCATGTCGTTTTCATCGACATCGAGTCTTTACCTACTGGGATTGTTAACCCAAGTGCTGGACATAACTCTTCACCAACAGCTTTTACCGCTTCATATAAACCTGCGTCTTCACCAGGGTGACCTGCAGCCGCCATCCAGTTAGCAGATAGCTTAATGTTCTCAAGACTACCAATATTAGTACCAGCAATATTTGTAAGAGACTCGGCCACAGCCAAACGTGCAGAGGCGCCATAATTAAGTAATGCCGCTGGAGTACGTTCACCTAGTGACATAGCTTCACCGTGGTAGGTATCGTAAGTTGCTGCGGTAACTGCACAGTTAGCCACAGGCACTTGCCATGGGCCTACCATTTGATCGCGCGCTACTAAACCAGTTACAGAGCGATCGCCAATAGTAATCAGGAAGGTTTTTTCTGCAATGGTTGGTAAACGTAATAAACGCTGCGCTGCATCCGCAGGATTAATTGCCTCTACATTTAATGCAGTACCGACTACTTGTTGCGACGTAACATCACGATGCATTTTAGGTGCTTTACCTAGTAATACATCCAATGGTAAATCTACAGGGCTGTTATCAAAATGACTATCTGCAACCGTTAAATGACGCTCTTCTGTTGCTTCACCAATAACTGCATATTGTGCGCGCTCACGCTTACAAATTGCTTCAAAGCGTGCAAAGTCTTCAACGCCCACAGCAAGCACATATCGCTCTTGCGATTCATTACACCAAATTTCGTGTGGTGCCATGCCCGGCTCATCATTAGGGATGTCACGCAGTTGGAATTTACCACCACGGCCACCATCATCTACAAGCTCAGGGAATGCATTTGATAAACCACCAGCGCCCACATCATGTATAAACGCAATAGGATTTGCATCACCTAGCTGCCAACATTTGTCGATTACTTCTTGACAACGACGTTCCATTTCTGGGTTTTCACGTTGAACAGAAGCAAAATCTAAATCTTCGTTTGATTGACCCGATGCCATGCTAGATGCAGCACCACCGCCTAAACCAATGTTCATTGCAGGGCCGCCAAGCGCAATCAGTTTTGCGCCTACTGGAATATCGCCTTTTTGAACATGATCAGCACGAATATTACCTAAACCACCGGCAAGCATAATTGGCTTGTGGTAACCACGTACCTCTTCACCATTGTGACTCGTTACTTTTTCTTCGTATGTACGGAAATAACCTAAAAGATTAGGACGGCCAAACTCATTATTAAACGCAGCACCACCTAATGGGCCTTCAGTCATAATATCAAGGGCATTCACTATGCGCCCTGGCTTACCAAAATCACTTTCCCAAGGTTGTTCAAAACCAGGAATACGTAAGTTAGATACAGTAAAGCCCACTAATCCGGCTTTTGGTTTTGAACCACGGCCAGTTGCACCTTCATCGCGAATCTCACCGCCCGACCCTGTTGCCGCACCAGAAAAGGGCGCAATTGCCGTTGGGTGGTTATGGGTTTCAACCTTCATTAATATTTCAATGTCTTCTTGATGATACGCATATTCACCTTGCGCATTCGGGAAGAAGCGACCCGCCTTTGAGCCTTTCATTACGGCTGCGTTATCTTTATAAGCAGACAGTACATTTTCAGGGTTATGCTCAAAGGTATTTTTAATCATTTTAAACAGCGACTTTGGCTGTTCAATACCATCGATAGTCCAATCAGCATTAAATATTTTATGACGACAATGCTCTGAGTTTGCTTGTGCAAACATGAATAATTCGATGTCGTTAGGATTGCGCCCTAACTTGATGAAGTTTTCCACTAAGTAGTCAATTTCATCATCAGCAAGTGCAAACCCTTGCTCTATATTGGCTACGGCTAATGCTTCGCGGCCGCCACCTAAAATATCAACTGATGACATTTGGCGAGGTGCATCACTGCGAAATAACTGCGCTGCATCTTCTAATTTACTATGAGTAGCTTCAGTCATACGGTCATGAAGAAGCGCAATAACGTGTGTAAGCTGCTCTGTACTTAAATCACCTTCAACATAGTAAGCAATACCACGTTCAACCCTGTGAACTTGTTTAAGCCCACAGTTATGAGCGATATCAGTCGCTTTTGAAGCCCATGGCGAAATAGTACCAGGTCGAGGCGTTACTAATACCAACTGACCCGCTGGCGTATGCTCAGCAATTGTTGGTCCATAGGTTAATAACTTTTCAAGTTTGGTTTGCTCATCAGTGTCTAATGGCGATGTTAAATCGGCAAAGTGAGCGTATTCGGCATATACATTGGTGACAGGAAGTTGCGATTGTTGGCAACGCGCTAAAATTTTATTAACTCTGAACTCTGAAAGTGCTGGTGCACCACGAAGGATCAACATAAGTAATTTCACCCGGGGTTAGGGATTGAACGATATTTTAGGCGCGTATTATAGTCCAAATTACTCCCAGATTTAACTCAAAAATGCGCTTTTCATTAAATTAACTTTTTCTTTTTGTTTACACCTATTTTTTACTTACTGCGATTAAACGGTAAGTGACGTAATCAGTAAGTTTTGTTATAACAGGAGATACGATGCTAAAGAGGCGAATATGTTGAAGATAAAGCTAATAACAATTATTACGTTAGTCATCCTTTTGTGTGCCTGTAATACACAAGAGCAGTCAACACAGCTTGCCCAAATTAAATCAGAAAATAAAATTCGTGTGGGTACACTCGCCAGCGCAAGTAATTACTATCAAGCTGTTCAAGGTGAACAAGGGTTTGAATTTGAACTGTCTCAAGCATTCGCCGATTACCTTGGGGTAGAGCTTGAAATTGTGCCCTTTTTTAATTTATCCGATATGTTTGCGCGCTTAGATAGTGGCGATCTCGATTTAATTGCCTCTGGACTTACTTTTAACAAGGCGCGCGCCAAACGTTACCGCTATGGCCCAACTTACAGAACAATTAGTCAAAAATTAGTATTTAAACAAGGCCGTGAACGCCCTAGAGATTTTGATGATTTAACTGGTAACTTCACTGTTATTGCTAAAAGTAGTCACTCGCTCACATTAGAAGAAATACAACAAACCAACCCAGATTTAACTTGGAATGAAACCGAAGAATTTGATGAGGAAGAGTTATTACAAGCCGTTATTGATGGTGAAATAGATTACACCTTGGCAGATTCTCATACATTAGCGTTGTTTAGGCGCTATCACCCTAACTTGAGTATTGGCTTTTCAGTTACCCGTAATGATTCAATTGCATGGATACTCAAAAAGTCGAATGATGACTCTTTGTACGCATTACTAGTTCCTTTTTTCGGTGAAGCAAAACAAAATAATCAACTTTATGTGCTTGAAGAGAAGTATTTTGGCCATGTCCGTCAGTTTAATTACGTTAATACCTTAGCCTATATAGATGCAATAAAAGAAACACTGCCTAAATATCAGCCTTGGTTTATACAATATGCGGGTAGCCTTGATTGGCGCTTACTTGCTGCATTGAGTTATCAAGAGTCGATGTGGAACCCACGAGCTAAATCGCCAACAGGGGTGCGCGGCATTATGATGCTAACAAGGCGCACAGCAAAACAAGTCGGTGTTACTAATCGCTTGGAGCCAGAACAAAACATACGTGGCGGTGCTCAATACTTAGCTAAATTAATCAAACGTATACCAGATAGAATCCCGCAGCCTGATCGTACTTGGCTCGCACTTGCCGCTTATAATGTTGGTTGGGGCCACGTCAATGATGCCCGCATAATTACCGAACAACAAGGAGCTAGCCCTGATAAATGGGCTGATGTTAAAAAGCGCTTACCATTACTAGTAAAAAAACGTCACTACCGTAATACCCGCTATGGCTATGCTCGCGGTGATGTTGCAGTGACTTATGTTGATAATATTCGTCGCTATTACGATGCGCTAGTTTGGCTTGATGAAAATAATGCAATGGCAACTACACCGCCAACAACCGAAAAAGAAACTAAAGATCAAAGCATTAAACCAAATGATGCAAATCAACGTATCACTGGTGAAGCAGAAAAAGAAAAATAAATGCATTCTGAAAATTTCGCGCTATATTAGCTACATGTCAGAAAAGCAAATAGTTGTTTACTTGCAATCAATTATTCAATAATCTGGCTCAATTGTATTAAAATTTGTGTCATCACCAAGCACATAAGGACAAGTCATGCTTAAACGTAGACGTACACATCAACTTAAACGTTGTATAAAGCACTCAACTGCGACTCGCCGTCGAGTGATGTTAAGAAATTTGCATAAAAAGGTTATCTGGCGTCGCCGCATGTTCGCTATGCAGCAAATGGCTGAGCTAGACGCCTTAATAGCAGCTGCAGACTAATCTCTGTTAAGGTTGCGAGCGGCTAGCTTTGCTGCTTTTATTTGTGATCGGCGACGCTTAAAAAAACTAGAAATAGTCTCTGCACATTGTGTCTCTAAAACCCCACCCGTTATTTCTACCTGATGGTTTAAACGAGGTTCTTGCAACAAGTTCATAATTGAACCAGCAGAACCCGTTTTAGCATCGGCAGCACCAAATACTAAGCGTTTAATTCGGCTGTGCACCAATAAACCTGCACACATAGAGCACGGCTCTAACGTAACATACAAAGTGCAATCAATTAAGCGATAGTTATTAAGCACTTTGCCGGCTTCTCTTACCGCTATCATCTCAGCATGAGCCGACGGATCATTATCGGTAATTGAGCGATTATAACCCGCGCTTATAAGCTGATTATTTTTGACAATAATGGCGCCTACAGGTATCTCATCGAGTTGCTCTGCTTGTTTTGCATACACAAGGGCTTGTTCCATCCAATATTGGTCGTCAAATGGCTCTGTCATGATTATTACTTAACTATTTTTTATGCCGTAATTATACCAACTTAGCGTAAAAAAATGCGTAATTGATCACTTTATTGCAAAAATAAAACAAATTTAAGTGGTTTACCATGGCCCATAAGGCGGGATTTACGCTATAATCTCTCGCTTTTTTTATTTAGCTCACAACACGGGTAGCAAATGAAATTTCCTGGACGCCGCAGGCATAAACATTATTTCCCAGTGGAAGCCAAAGATCCACTGACCAATCAACTTAACGCCACAGAACGATTACACCGCAGCTATGTTACGGGGATCGATCAAATCGTTGTTGATATAGAAGCTAAGGTTGACCAAGCTTTTCTCGATGAATTTCAATTGCGCCGAGGGATGTCGCAAGTTATAGATAATGACATCACTAATGCTTTATACGATCGCTTAAAACTAAACGATATGGTCGATTACGAATTCGCAGGAGGAACCGTTGGCAACACAATGCACAACTATTCCGTACTTGCTGATGATCGTTCGGTACTATTAGGCGTAATGAGCGAAAATATAAAAATAGGCAGTTATGCTTATAGATTTTTATGTAATAACTCAAGTCGTGTAGATTTAGACTACTTACAACCAGTCGATGGTCCTATTGGCCGTTGCTTTACCTTGATTGATGAAACAGGTGAGCGCACGTTTGCTATTAGTGCTGGCCTGATGAATTACCTAAAGCCAGAGTCAATTGATAAAGAGCTAATAGAAGGCTCATCAGCATTAGTCATCAGTGCTTATTTAATGCGTACTCAAGGTGATGAAACCATGACCGAAGCGACTATGCAAGCAATCAAGTATGCTAACGATGCAAATGTACCCGTGGTATTAACACTGGGGACTAAGTTTCTTATCGAGCAGGACCCGACATGGTGGGCTAACTTTGTAGAAAAGCATGTTGATATACTTGCTATGAACGAAGAAGAAGGCCAAGCAATTACTGGATATGAAGATCCACTTCTTGCTGCTGACAAAGCATTAGATTGGGTTGACTTAGTTATTTGTACAGCCGGTGAAAAAGGCTTATTTATGGCTGGTTTTGTTGACGACAGCTGCAAACGTGAAACAGAGTATCCATTATTACCGGGTGCCATACCAGATTTTAATCGTTATGAATTTTCACGTGCAATGCGTAAAGTTGACTGTGAAAACCCTATAAAGGCATATAGCCATACAGCGCCGTTTATGGGCGGGCCTGACTCGATTAAAAATACCAATGGTGCCGGTGACTGTGCTTTAGCCGCGGTTTTACATGACTTATCAGCGAATGTTTATCATAAGTTGAATGTTGCTAATTCAGCAAAGCATCAGCAACAAGCCATTACCTACTCTTCGCTCGCACAAATTAGCAAATATGCTAACCGTGCAAGCTTTGAAGTACTTGTACAGCACTCTCCTCGCTTATCTCGTGGTTTGCCTGAGCGCGAAGATTGTTTAGAACAAGTGTATTGGGATCAATAAGATCCCATTACGCTAAACAAAGCTAAAATATAGATATATCAAGCTTTTTAGATAGCAGCTCTAATGCTGCTATTCCCGCCACTGAGTTACCAAAAGAGTTTAATCCTGGTGAATAGACTGCCACTGTAAATCTATTCGGTAACACCGCTAATATTGTACCAGAAACACCCGATTTACCAGGCATGCCTACACGATAACCAAAGTCACCTGCTGCGTCATATAACCCACTGGTAAATAACAACGAATTTAATTGCTTGTTTTGACGACTAGAAAGTACTCGTTTGTTTGAGCTGTAATCCATCCCTTTATTGGCTAAAAAATTGTACGCCTTAGCAAGTTCAATACAATTAAGTTCTATGGCACAAAAATTAAAATACGACCAAAGGACATCATCTACTTCATTTTCAAAGTTACCGAATGATTTCATTAAATGTGCCATTGCCGCATTTCTATGCCGAAACTCATATTCTGAGTTAGCCACTTGCTTATCAATTACAATACTTCGATTACCTGATAAATCGCGAAATGTTTCAAGCATAGAGTGCATTGGAGCTGATAAACGACTATACAAAGCATCACAGGTAACAATCGCTCCCGCATTAATAAATGGGTTACGTGGAATCCCTTTTTCAAACTCAAGCTGTGTCAGAGAGTTAAACGCTGTACCTGAAGGCTCTTTGCCAACTCTATTCCATAATTCATCGCCATAGCGTTGCAAAGCTAATGTCAGAGTCATTACTTTAGATACAGATTGAATTGTGAAACGTTGCTCACAATCACCGGCGCAGAAAATTTCTCCTTCCGTAGTATAAATAGCAATAGAGAACTGCTCAGGAGAAACCTCTGCCAATGCCGGTATATAATCGGCAACTTTACCCTGCGTTAGTAAAGGCTTAACCTCTTGAGTTATCTCATTTAACACTCGTTGGTAATCACTCGTTGGCAATCGACACCTCAATAATACGAAATCTAAAACTAAATTTTAACACGTCAGATCCATAACTGCATGGGAATGTTAAGTCTATATGTTATTAGTAATATGATAGGAAGCATATACATGGTGGGATTAGCGGGCAGTCTCTTTTTAAGATATTAAGTAATTTATCTTTAAATTTTTTTGTTTGATGTATAGGAATACGAATCGCGTGGAGCAAAGGATGTGCAAGAGCAGGCACTGCTGAGTTCCATATATGGTCTTGGCTTGATGTTTTACTTTATCTCAGACAACAAAAAACCCATTACATTGCTGTAACGGGTTTCTTTAATTGGATCCTGGCAATGTCATGGTGCCCACAGCGGTAGAAAGTCACATAGCAAATGCTACAACACTATCATTGTGTCGGGACGGCCTTGTGCGGGGCTCGCCTTCGAGCTGTTTTTTTTGGCTACTGAGTTTGGCATGGGCTCTTAGATATTTACTAAACCCCAAACAGCAAAAAACCCGTTACATTGCTGTAACGGGTTTCTTTAATTGAATTCTGGTAATGTCATAGTAACCAAAGCCGTATAATGTAACATAACA